>NZ_JCAQIA010000045.1:0-27055 GCF_059621085.1 Halochromatium sp. NSM3
CTCAACAGTCCGCCGAGCACCGCCACCGGGATATGCCAGGTGATCACGCGTTGCCTCAGGAGATAGATCCCGCCGAGCAGGAATCCAGCCGCGACCACTTCCCAACCGCGACCACCGAAAAAGCCCCAGAGCGGACTGCTGGCGCGGATCTCCTCGATGCGCTGCCCCCGATCAAGCAAGGTGCGCATCTCGTCGAGCGGCGTCGCTGCGGTGATCGCATCCCAGGTCAGCCCCTCGGGCAGGGTACCGGTGAAGATCAGGCGTGCCGAGTCGATCAACGACAGCGTGGTGAGATCACGCGCCTCGAGCAAGGCCGACACATCCGGTGGCAACCAACTCGTCGTCGCCACCGGGTAAGAGATCAGCAAGAACACATAGCCGGCCATGGCCGGGTTGAAGGGGTTGTAGCCGATACCGCCATAGAGCTGTTTGACGATCAGGATCGCGAACAGAATGCCGAGCAGCGTCATCCACCAGGGCAAGGTCGGCGGTATCGTCAAGGCAAACAGCAGCGCGGTCACCACCGCGCTGTAGTCCTTGATCGCCGGTAACACGGGGCGCCTGCGCAGCATTAACGCCAGGGCCTCCGCGATCACGGCGAAGACCGTCGCCAGGGCCATGTTGATCAGCACGCCCCAGCCGAAGAACCAAACCATGGCCAGGGTGCCCGGCACCAGCGCCAGGCACACTTGCTGCATCACCTGGTCGACCTGGTTGACGCGCGCGCTATGCGGCGAGGAGATGAAGGTTGTGGCCACTCGGCTTACTCCTGACCGGCTGCGGCCGTCTCGCGCCGCTCAAGTAGGGCGCCATTCGGCTCGTCGACAGGTGCCGCAGCCGCGCGATCCCGCCCCGGTGTATTGCCCGGTGTGTTCTCAGCGGTGTTGCCGGCGGCGCTCCCGGAAGCGTTTTCCGAGACGCTCTGGGCGACGGGCCGAGCCGTTTGCCGCGTCTCCGCGACCATTGACTTCTTTTCGGCCGCGCGCCGGCGCGCGGCCTCGATCGCCGCCTGCTTATCGGCCGTGTCGTCCTTGCCAGCCTTGTCGCCTTTCGGCGCGGCGCCGCCCGCCGCAACCGCCTCCTTCTTCTTGCGCAGTTTCGCCTTGCGTTCGCGCTCCTGACGCTCGAGCCGGGCCTCGCGCGCGGCATGCCGCTCGCGGGCGTGGTCTGCGGCGCGTTTCTCCTGCTCGCGCGCCCAACTCTCAGTCTTTGCGAAGCGGTAGTACTGCACCAACGGGATATGCGACGGGCACACATGCGCGCAGCAGCCACACTCGATGCAGTCGAACAGGTTGTAATCCTGCACCTTGTCCAGTTCTTTCGCGCGCGCGTGCCAGTAGAGCTGCTGTGGCAGCAGGTTGGCCGGGCAAACCTCGGCGCAACGCCCACAGCGGATGCAGGCCAAGGGCGCTCCCGGGTCCGGGCTCTCGGCCGGTGTCAGTGCCAGCAGGCAGTTGGTCGCCTTGGTGATCGGGACCGCATCGGTCTCGAGGCGAAACCCCATCATGGGCCCGCCCGCGACCAGCTTGGCGAGATCGCCGCTGTAGCCACCGCTGGCGGCGATCAGCGCCGCCGCCGGCGTGCCGATCGGCACCCGATAATTGCGCGGCTCGACCACGCCACGACCAGTCACGGTGACCAGGCGCTCGATCAGCGGCTGCCCGCGCAGCACCGCATCGGCCACTGCGGCCGCCGTACCGACGTTCTGACAGACGACCCCAATCTGAGCCGGGATGCCGTGGCTCGGCACCTCCCTACCGGTGAGGATGCGGATCAGCTGCTTCTCGCCACCGCTCGGATACAGCGTCGGGACCACCACCACCTCGACACGCCCGCCGAGTTCGGCCGCGTCAAGCGCACGGCGCAAGGCGTCTGCGGCCTCGGGCTTGTTGTCCTCGACGCCAATCAGCGCTTGCTTGGCCTTGATCAGATGCAACATGATGCGCACGCCATCGAGGATGTCGGCGGCGCGCTCGCGCATCAGCAGATCGTCACAGGTGATATAGGGCTCGCACTCGGCGCCGTTGATCACGAGGGTATCGATGGGCTGATCCCGACCAGGATTCAGCTTCACGCTCGACGGGAACGAAGCGCCGCCCATGCCGACGATACCGCTCGCGCGGATGCGTTCGCGCACCTCAGCCACCTCGCAAGCATCGATCTCGGCGGCGGATGCGGCTAGCGGCGGTGGCAGCTCGCCCCAGCGATCCTCGCCATCGGTCTCGATCACCACGCACGGTGAGCTGAGCCCCGAGGGATGCGGGATCGGACGCGGCTCGATGGCGACCACGGTGCCCGAACTCGAGGCATGGATGGGGGCGCTGATGTAGCCCTGAGGCTCGGCGATCAGCTGTCCCTTGAGCACCTGATCGCCCACCGCGACCCGGCAACGCGCCGGAGCGCCGATGTGCTGCTGCAAGGGCAGCACGAGCTGAGGCGATTGCGGGGCGTCGGCGACGGGCCTGCGATTGGAGAGCGATTTTTCATCCGACAGATGGACGCCGCCGTGGAACTGCCACAGCTTGCGTTGACCATTGCCGAGGAGCGATCTGAGACCTGACATCTGGTAAAGCGTGCTCGTTGTTAGAGGCTGTTTGGGTGTCGCGCGCGCATTGAGGGCGTTGGAGCAATTCAGCTCAAGCGGCTTCGCGATGTTCCGGCAGCAGGTCGGACGCGGGTGGCAGCACGACGCGCGGGCGCAGCGGGGTTGGATAGGGCCATTTCCAATTGGAGACCGTCTCCGGCACCGGCACTAAATGGATGCAATCGACTGGACAGGGCTTCGCACAGAGGCCGCAACCCGTACACTCGCTCGCGATGATGCCGTGCAGTTGCTTGGCCGCGCCAACGATGGCATCGACCGGACAGGACTGCAGGCACTTGGTGCAGCCGATGCAGGTCTGCTCATCGATCACCGCGACCTGCTTCGGCGTCTCCTCGATCTCACCGACCTCGACCGGCTCGCGCCCGAGCAGATCGGCAATCGCGAGCATGGTCCCCTCGCCGCCCGGCGAGCAGAGATTGATCTCGGCCTCGCCAGAGGCGACGGCCTCAGCATAGGGCCGGCAACCTGGATACCCGCACTGACCACATTGGCTCTGCGGCAGCAGCGCATCGACCTGATCGGCGATCGGATCGCCCTCGACGCGGAAGCGGATCGCCGAATAGCCGAGCAGCAGCCCAAAGGCGATGGCAAGGGCCGCGATCGCCGCAATCGCTATCAACATCTCAATCTTCTCCCGGGGTCGCCATCAGCGGTCGGCTCATCGCCTCGCGGCAGCCCTGCCCGCCGCAACCCCATTGCGTTGTGACCCCTGTCTCTCAACCAGGGAACGAACCAGCTTAAACCGAAACCAAACCGGCAAACCCCATGAAAGCTAAGGACATGAGTCCTGCGGTCACCATGGCGATCGCGCTGCCTTGGAAGGGTTCCGGCACATCGGCCACCGCAACCCGCTCGCGCATCGCGGCAAAGAGCACCAGCACCAGCGAGAAGCCGATGGCGGCGCCAAACCCATAGAGCGCCGACTCCAGAAAGCCGCGCTGCTCTTGGAGATTGAGCAAGGCGACGCCAAGTACCGCGCAGTTGGTGGTGATCAGTGGCAAGAAGATGCCGAGCACCTGATAGAGCACCGGGCTGGTCTTGTGCATCACCGTCTCGGTGAATTGCACGACGACCGCGATCACCAGGATAAAGGCGATGGTGCGCAGGTACTCGATGCCGAGCGGCACCAGCAGATAGGTATTGACAATCCAGGTGGTCACGGCCGCCAACGTGAGCACGAAGGTGGTCGCGAACCCCATGCCGATCGCGGTCTCGAGCTTCTTCGAGACCCCCATGAACGGACATAGGCCCAAGAATTTGACCAATACGAAATTGTTGACCAAGACCGTGCTGACCAAGATCAACGCATATTCTGTCATTATCCCACCTAAACCCCAGTTCCCCTGGATGAAGCGCCATGCACGGACGAACCGCATGGCCATTACGCGGACCGCAGCTTACTGCGATTTGTGCACTGCAGCAAGACTGTCATAATCGCCGATACCGCACTCTAGCAACCAGCCTGCCGCGAGACGTTGACCGCCATCACATCATGCACTCGCCCGACCATTTTAGTTGGTCTTTTCGAAGCCCTGGGAGACAACGCGCATGAACGACATCCCCCTGCCCGCCATCGAATTCGCCCTCTTCATGGGCCTGGTCGCCTGGCTCTTCTTGCGCAAAGGCTGACCTTGGCCAAGGCAAATACTGACAGCGCTCGGGCGATGGATTTGTGAGCGCATATCCAGCTAAAATGTGCGGCTGACATGATCCCTCTCACCGATGCGCGAGCCGCGCCCGACGGCGATGCCCGCACATCGGACAACCCTCTTCAGGAGCCCGCCGCATGGCCGAGCAACAAACGCTGTCGATCATCAAACCCAATGCCATCGCCAAGAATGCGATCGGCGCCATCTGTAGCCGCTTCGAGCAGGCCGGATTGCAAATCGTCGCGGCGCGCATGCTGCACATGAGCCTTGAGCAGGCAAGCGCCTTCTATGCCGAGCATCAGGGCAAGCCGTTCTTCGATGAGCTGGTCGGCTTCATGACCTCGGGGCCCGTGCTGGTGATGGCGCTCCAGGGCGAGGAGGCGATCAGCAAGAACCGCGAACTCATGGGCGCCACCAATCCAGCCAATGCCGAGCCCGGCACCATCCGCGCCGATTTCGCCGACTCCTTCACCGAGAACGCGGTACACGGCTCCGACGCCCCGGAGACGGCCGAGCGCGAGATCGGCTTCTTCTTCCCCGACGGCCTCTGCAAGCGCACCCGCTGAATTTAATGCAACAGGCATCGCAGACAACGCCCGACCTTCGCATCCCGCTGCTCGACCTCGACCGCGCCGGCTTCGAGGCCCTGACCGCTGGCTGGGGCTTCAAGCCGTTCCACGGGCGTAACCTGTTCCGCTGGGTGCACAAGCACGGCGTCTGCGATCTCGAGGCGATGAGCGATCTCTCCAAGGCCCTGCGCGAGCGCCTGGCCGCCGAGACACGCATCGATCTGCCGCGTGTCGCGCTCGAGCAGCCATCGCCCGATGGCACCATCAAATGGGTGTTCGAACTCCACGACGGCCAGCGCGTCGAGACCGTCTCCATCCCGGAGGAGAGCCGCAGCACGCTCTGCGTCTCCTCGCAGGTCGGCTGCGCGCTCGACTGCCGCTTCTGCGCCACCGCCCGCCAGGGCTTCAGCCGTAACCTGAGCACCGGCGAGATCATCGGCCAGGTCTGGCATGCCACGCGGGCACTGGGTAAGCCGCCGACCAACATCGTCATGATGGGCATGGGCGAGCCGCTGGCGAACTTCGACGCGGTGGTGCGGGCGATGGCGATCATGCAGGACGATTTCGCCTACATGCTGGCCAAGACGCGCGCGACCCTGTCGACCTCCGGGATCGTGCCAAACATCTACCGGCTCGCCGAACTCAGCGAGGTCTCGCTCGCCGTCTCGCTGCATGCACCCGATAATGCGTTGCGCGATCAGCTCGTGCCGATCAATCGCAAATATCCCCTGGAAGAACTGATCCCCGCCTGCCGGGCCTATCTGCGCGGTGAGCCACGCCGCCGGGTGACCTGGGAATATGTGATGCTCAAGGACGTGAATGACAGTGATCGCCATGCCAAGGCCCTGATTCGGCTGCTCGAAGGCACGCCATCGAAGGTTAACCTGATCCCCTTCAATCCCTTCCTGGGTAGCGGCTTCGACACCAGCGATCCAGACCGCATCGAGGCCTTCCGGCAACGGCTCAAACGCTCCGGCTTAGTCGCCACCACGCGCAAGACTCGTGGCGATGAGATCGCCGCCGCCTGCGGTCAGCTCATCGGTCAGGTGCGTAATCGTCGGCTACCGCGCGTCGAAGCTGGACTCCCCGTGGCCGGACTCCCCGTTAGCCTTGGTCCCTGATGCAGCCCATGACCGGCCGCCGAGCATCGCTCCTCCCGAGCTTGAGCAGCCTCCTGTTAGCGCTTGCGCTGAGCGGCTGCGCGGGCGCGCTGGGGCAACGCGCAGGCGTGCCAGAGGGCGAGAGCCCAGCCGATCTCTACGTTGATCTGGCCACCGAGTACGTCCAGAGGGGCCAGTTGGAAACCGCGCTCGAACGTGCGCAACAAGCGGTGGCCACGGACCGCCGCAGTGCGCGTGCGCGCTATATCCTCGCCATCGTCTACCAGCGGCTCGGCCAGGGCGATGACGCCCAACGCGAGTTCGCCCAGGCGGTGAAGCGCGCACCACAGAATCCGGACTACCGCAATGCCTGGGGCGCGGTCCTGTGTGCTCAAGGTCGCCATGAGACCGGACTCGCCGAGATCACCGCCGCCCTTGCCGAGCCGCTCTACCAGGGCCAGGAAGTCGCCCTGATGAACGCCGCTGACTGCTCACGCAGGGCCGGTCGAGACGCCGATGTCAAACGCTATCTACAAGCGGCATTGGAACATAACCCGCATTTCCCACCGGCGTTACTCGCGTTCGCCAAGCGTGATTATCAGCATGGCGACTATCAAAGCGCACGATCGCTGATGGCGCGTTATTCTCATACGGGCGCGGCGACCCCCGAGGCACTCCTGCTCGCCGCGCGGATTGAACGGCAGCTCGGCAACGCCCAACTCGCGCGCGAACTCGAGCGCACCCTGCGCCAGCGCTTCCCCCATTCACCCGAGGTGATAGAACTGTGACCACGGCCGACGAGGCACACGCGCCCACCCCCGAACAACCCACGCCCGTGGTCGCCGGTTCGGCAATCCCGGACTCACCCGGACGGCAGCTGCGGCAGGCGCGCGAAGCGCGCAAGCTCGACATCTCCCATGTCGCCACAGCACTGCGACTCACGCCGCAGGTGGTCGAGGCGATCGAGCGCGACGACTACGCGCCATTACCCAGCGCCACCTTCGTCTCCGGCTATATCCGCAGCTACGCACGGCTCGTGGGGCTCGACCCCGAGCCCCTGAATCAGAGCTTTCGGCGCCTCCATCCCAATGCCGAGCCGCCGCCACGCCATTTCGCGCGTAGCGAGCAAAACGGCGAGCAGACTGATGGTGGCGGCATCGGGGGCTATCTCATCCTGGCCCTGATCGTCCTGGCCGCAGCGGCGGCTGGCGGCTATGCCTGGTGGACCATGCGTTCAGGGTCTGACGAGCCAGCGCAGCAGACCTCGACGCCGGAACCCTCCGCGCCACAATCCTTCTCCGCGAGGGATCAACAGCGCGAGCTTGCACCAGAGCCAGTGGCCGGAATGGGCACCAACACCGAGGCCCGCTCCCCGAGCGATCGGGCGCAATCCGCCTTGAACGGACCGCCCGCCAGTGACACTGATGTTGACTCCGAGACCGGCATCGGCTCCGAGACCATCTTTGGCACCAGTTCCGATGTCAGAATGGCCGAACCGGGGGCTGAGTCGCCCGCATCGGCCACCGACCCGATCCCCGAGGTCGCCGACAGCCCGGCCCTCGACAGGGCGCCAGCCGACCGCACCATGGACCCCTTGAGCGCCCCGCTACCCACGCCACCCAGCCCCGAGGTCGAACGGCCCGTGTCGAGACCGACGCAGACGCCTGCGGATGACGAGGAAGAGGCGGTGTCGGCACCGACGGACTCGATCGCAACAGCCATCGAACTGGGCTTCACCGGCCCCTGCTGGGTCGATATCCGCGACGCCACCGGCGAGGTCTTGTTGTTCGGCGAGATGAGCCGAGGCGACCGTGAGACGCTCGACGGTGAACCGCCGTACTCCCTGGTGATCGGCAACGCTGCGGCAGTCGAGCTGACCGTTGGCGGGGCACCCTATGACCTGCGCTCGGTCGCGCGTGGTAATGTGGCCCGCTTCGAGCTCGATCCCGCCGAGATCAGCGCCCAAACACCCAACTCGAACACTGACGCGACGCCGGGCGCGACCGACTAGGACAAGAAGCGATGGCAAGGCAGACCCCCCTGCGCGCAATCCGTGGCATGCACGACCTGCTCCCGGACCAGAGCGCGCGCTGGCAACAGCTCGAAGACCGCGCCCGCGCGGTGCTCGAGCGCTACGGCTACCAGGAGATGCGCACCCCACTGGTCGAGCAGGCCGAGCTGTTCAAACGCTCGATCGGCGAGGTCACCGATATCGTCGAGAAGGAGATGTACAGCTTCGAGGATCGCGGCGGTGACCAGCTCAGCCTGCGCCCCGAAGGCACCGCGAGCTGCGTGCGCGCGGCGATCGAGCACAGCCTCTTGGACCAACCCCGGCGCATCTGGTATCGCGGGCCGATGTTTCGCCGCGAGCGCCCGCAGCGCGGCCGCTACCGCCAGTTCCATCAGATCGGCGTCGAGGTCTTCGGCCTGAGCGGTCCGGATATCGACCTCGAGGTGATCCTGCTCACGCACCGACTCTGGCAGGCACTCGGCCTCGGCAACCTACGGCTCGAGATCAATAGCCTGGGCGATAGCGCCGAGCGTGCCGTCTATCGCGAGCAACTAGTCGCCTATCTGCGCGCCCACGAGGATCAACTCGATGATGACAGCCGCCGGCGCTTGGAGACCAACCCATTGCGCGTGCTGGACTCGAAGAATCCAGACCTGCAAGCCCTCATCGCTTCGGCGCCAAGCCTGAACGAGGCCCTGGGCAGCGACTCACGCGCGCATTTCGAGGCGCTCTGTGCCGGCCTCGAGCGCGCCGGCATCGCCTACGAGATCAATCCACGCTTGGTGCGCGGGCTCGACTATTACAATCGTACCGTCTTCGAATGGATCACCGACGCGCTCGGCGCCCAAGGCACGGTCTGTGCCGGCGGTCGCTACGATGGGCTCGTCGAACAGCTCGGCGGACGCGCGACTCCAGCGGTCGGCTTCGCCCTTGGACTCGAGCGCCTGCTCGAACTCAGCGACAGCGCGCCACCGGCCAGCACCGATGCCTACTTGATCGCCGTCGGCGAACAGGCCAGCACGGCCGCGATGCCCATCGCCGAACAGATCCGCGACGCCATGCCCGAACTGCGGCTGATCTGCCATTGCGGCGGCGGCAGCTTCAAGAGCCAATTCAAGCGCGCCGACCGCAGCGGTGCGCGGGTCGCGCTGGTGCTTGGCGATGACGAGCTGGCTCAGGGGCGCATCGGCATCAAGCCGCTGCGCGCGCCTCAAGATGAACGCACGCAGGCCAGCACCGATCAGGCCAAAGCCGAGCAGACTAAGCCCGAACAGACCAGCGTCGCGATCGACGCCTTGGCAGAGCAGTTGCCCCGTTTCCTCTAAGGCGCTGCCCTCCCCGACCACAGACAAGCAACAGGACTCCCATGGCAGAGCTGACCACAGACGACGAGAAGGTCGAAGCAATCAAAAAATGGTGGAAGGAGAACGGCACCGCCGTGATCGCCGGTATCGTCATCGGGCTGGTCGCGGTCTTCGGCTGGCGCGCCTGGATCAATCATCAGGAACAGGTTGGCCAGCGGGCCTCGCTCGCCTTCGAGCAGTTGCTGATGGCCGCGAACACTGGTCAAAATGACTCAGCGGCCAAACAGGCCGAGGCCCTGATCGACGCGCACGCCAAGACGCCCTACGCCGCACTTGCCGAACTCACGCTCGCCAAGGTCCGGATCGCGCAGGATGATCTCGCCGGTGCCGCCGAGGCGCTGCGTTCGGCCGTGGCGCGCGCGCCGAATCCGGGGCTGGCGAAGCTCGCGGCCTTCCGGCTCGCGCGCGTGTTGATCGCCAATGAGGCGCTCGATGATGCCCTCAAGGTCATCGAGCGGCATGATGATGGCGGCGCCTTCACAGCCGATTTCGCGGGCTTGCGCGGTGATATCGCGCTCGCCCAGGGCGAGATCGCCGACGCGCGCGCGGCCTATGAGGCCGCGCTCGCCGGCGGCGCCGGACTCTCGCGGCTGATCGAACTCAAACTCCAAGACCTGCCGGCGGCGAACGACAGCACCTCCTGAGCATCATGAACAGCCATCGACCCCCTTGCACACAGCGTCGAGCCTTCCTGCTCGCGCTCGGCGGCAGCGTGCTGTTGCAAGGTTGCGGCAGCCTCGGCTGGATCGGCCTTGGGCGCAACAAGCATCCGAGGCCGCCCACCGAGCTGGCCAAGACGGCGCCCCAAGCGGTCCAGATCCGCACCCTCTGGTCGACGCGCATCGGCAAGGGTCAGGATGGACGCACCCTCAGTCTGCGCCCTGCGGTTGCCGGCAATCGGGTCTATGCCGCCGACCACGGCGGCACCGTGGTTGCTCTCAATGCCGCCGATGGGCGTCCGATTTGGGAGCGCGACAAGCGGCGCATGCCATTCAGCGGCGGCCCCGATGTCGATGGCGAACAACTGGTGGTCGGTGCCTCCAATGGCGAGGTGCTGCTGCTCTCGACCCGTGATGGCAGTCAACGCTGGCGCACCCAGCTCCGCAGCGAGGTGCTCTCGGTGCCGCGCATCTTCGGCGACCTCGTCGTCGTCCACACCATCGACGACAGTGTCTATGGACTGGAACTCAGCGACGGGAGCGAGCGCTGGCACTTCGGCTATCAGGCGCCGATCCTGACACTGCGTGGCAGCAGCACTCCTGCCGCCGGCACTGATGGGATCATCGTCGGCGTCTCTAACGGCCGACTGATCTACCTCGATCCCGAGCAAGGGGTGCCGATCTGGGAGGTCACGATCTCGCCACCGAGCGGCCGCACCGAACTCGAGCGCATCGCCGATATCGACACCGACCCGGTGGTGGTCGGCGAGCAGGTCTTCGTCGCCAGCTTCAACGGCGATCTGGCGGCCGTCGACATCAGCAGCGGCGCGGTGCTCTGGCGGCGCGAACTCTCGGCCCACGCTGGGCTGGCGGCGAGCGCCGACGCGCTCTATATCACCGACTCCGATGACCAGCTCTGGGCGGCCGATTCAACTGATGGCGCTGGACGTTGGCGACAGGACGATTTGCGCTATCGACGCCTGACAGCGCCGGTGGTGATTGGCGATGCCCTGGCGGTCGGCGATCTCGAGGGCTATGTGCATTGGGTATCACCGCGTGATGGACGCTTGCTGGGTCGCGAGCGCGTGGGCAAGGCCGCAGTGGCCTCCACTCCAGTCGTTGCCGGCCAGACGCTCTATGTGCAGTTGGTGAATGGGACGGTCGCTGCGGTGCGGGCAACGAGCGCTCCAACGGGCGATCGTTTAGAGACGACCCCAGCGGCCGAGACATCCTCGTCTGGCGGGCAGGGTTGAGCACCGTGCTGCCGGTCCTCGCCCTGGTCGGTCGGCCGAATGTCGGCAAGTCGACCCTGTTCAATCGGCTCACGCGCACCCGTGATGCGTTGGTGGCGGACGTGCCGGGGCTCACGCGCGATCGCCAATACGGCATCGGACGCGTAGGCCCCGGGCCCTATGTGGTCGTCGATACTGGGGGTATCAGCGGTGGAGATGGTATCGAGGCCTTAAGCGAGCAGCAGGTGCGCATCGCGATCGCGCAGGCCGACCACCTGCTCTTCCTGGTCGATACGCGCGACGGGACCACGCCCGCCGATCTGGAGATCGCCGCGCAGCTGCGCCGCACCGGCAAGCCGGTGACCCTGGTCGCGAACAAGGTCGATCACCTGGATTGGACCCTGGCCGCCGGTGAGCTGCATCAGCTCGGCCTCGGTGATCCACAGCCGATCGCGGCCTTGCAGGGTCGCGGTGTCTCCGCGCTCATCACCGGGATCTTCGCGACCCTGCCAGCGGGCGACGACGATGCGGCCTCCGCCGAGACCGATGAAGCGACCACCGAGGCCGTCCGTGTCGCCGTCGTCGGTCGGCCGAACGCCGGCAAATCGACCCTGATCAATCGGCTGCTCGGCGAGGAACGGGTGGTCGTCTTCGACAGTCCAGGCACGACGCGCGACAGTATCGAAGTACCCTTCGCGGTAGGTGAGCGTCAATATCGCTTGATCGACACCGCCGGGATGCGCCGGCGGGCTCGGATCAGCGAAGCGATCGAGCATTTCAGTGTCATCAAGACACTGCAAGCCATCGAGGCCTGTCATGTCGCTATCCTGGTCTTGGACGCCCACGCCGGCATTGGCGAGCAGGATGCGACCTTGGCCGCCCACCTGATCGACAGTGGTCGGGCGCTGGTGGTGGCGGTGAATAAGTGGGATGGGCTCACGCCCGATGCCCGTTCAGCGCTGAAGGTGGCCATCGAGCGGCGATTACCCTTCCTGAATTTCGCCGAGCAGCACCGGATCTCGGCACTCCATGGCAGCGGGGTCGGATTGCTCTTGGAGGCCGCCGATCGTGCCTATGCGAGCGCGATGCGCACCCTGCCCACGCCGCTGCTGACGCGGCTGCTCGAGGATGCCGTGCGCGAGCATGCGCCACCGCTGGTACATGGACGCCGGATCAAGCTGCGCTATGCGCACCAGGGTGGGCGCAATCCGCCGATCGTGGTCATCCATGGCAATCAGACCGAAGCCCTGCCGGAAAGCTATCAGCGCTATCTGATCAAGCGCCTGCGCGAGGCGCTGCGATTGCAAGGCACACCACTACGTTTGGAGCTGAAAAGCGGCCCCAACCCGTTCGCTGGGCGCAAGAATACCCTCACGCCGCGTCAGCGCCAGAAGCGCGGACGGTTGCGCGCCTTCGTCAAGGGCAAACGTTAGGGAAAGAGCCGAATGCTCGCAAGCACGGCTCGGCCGACGAGCGCCATCTTTCATGGTTTCGTGGCCGAGCTTTGATCGCCATCCCTTGGTTGGTATCAGCGGTTGCAATCAAGCCGCCAAAGGCGTCAGGTGCTGCTCCTTGAATTGCTGACGGTGTTCGGCGTTTTTCGGATCGAAGCCGTTGACGGCCATCTTCTCGGTGAGCCATTTTGGCATCCGCCCCCGGGTATAGATATTCTCGGGGTTGTCCGGATCGACATAATGGACGTAGCTGCTGTTGTCTTTGTTGGCGGCCGTGCGACGGCGTTTTTTCTGACCGCCACTTTTCTGACCGCCACGGAGTAGGTCGGCGATCTCGAGCACATCATGGCCGCGCTCATCGATCAGGGCTTTGATCTCGGCGGCGAGGCCTTTCTGTTCTTCCTTGCGCCGATCCTTGAGGGCCTGCTCCAGGGCGGCTTGGTCTTGCCTGAGCTTCTCGAGATGGGCTTGGATCTCTTCGGCGCTACGGTATTCGTCGTTCATCAGTGGTACCTCGATCAGGTTGTTTTTGGTCAAACCTTTATTATCATTCCTGTTTCCGACTCGGATTTCAAGTGTATTGGCTGGGTGGGGGTAAAGACGCAGGGAACGCCGCCCGAAACGCCGTCATTGGCAGGAAACACGGTTAGGCTATACTTGACTCGTCTGGCACTCATTGGCAATAGGATGATGCATGCATTGGAAGAGTCCCGGGATCTGGCTTGTTCTGGCCTATCTCGCGTTTGGAAATCTGTGGATCCTCCTGTCCGATCGAGGGCTTGCGCTCCTCACCGAGGATGCCGCTCAGTTCCTGCAGTGGCAGCAGTACAAGGGCATCGCCTTTATCCTCGTCACCGCGCTGTTGCTGTATGGCTTGTTGGCGCTACGCCAGCGGCAACTGGCCCAGGGCGAGGCGCGGCTGCATCTGTTCATTAAGCATGCGCCGGCGGCGCTGGCCATGCTCGATACCGAGCTGCGCTTCATGGTGGTCAGCCAGCGTTGGCTGAGAGACTATGGGATGCTGGGCGAGGACTTGACCGGCCGCCCCCATTACGAGGTCTTTCCCGAGATTCCACAGCGCTGGCGCGAGGTGCATCAACGCGCATTGCGCGGAGAGGTCTTGAGTACCGATAACGATTCTTTCGTCCGCCCGGATGGGCGCACCCAGTGGCAACGCTGGGAGGTGCGCCCCTGGTACAGGGCGGATCGCTCGATTGGCGGCATTGTGGTCTTTACCGAGGATATTTCGGCGCAAAAGGAGGCTGAGCGGGAGATGCGTATTGCCGCGAAGGCCTTTGACATCCGCCAGGCGATGATCATCACCGATGCCGAGCAGCGGATTCTGCGGGTCAATCGCGCCTTTTGTCGGACCACCGGTTACCGTCAGGATGAGGTGATCGGGCGCACGCCAGCCATGCTCAAATCCGGTCAGCATGAGCCCTCCTTCTATCAGGTGATGTGGCAACAGATCAAGGAGCAGGATCAATGGCAGGGCGAGGTCTGGAACCGTCGCAAAAACGGTCAGATCTATCCCGACTGGCTGCATATCTCGGCGGTGCGGGATGCCGAAGGCCGCGTCAGCCATTATGTCGGGGCGTTCGAGGATATGTCCCTGCACAAACAGGCCGAGGCTCGGATCCATCACCTGTCGTATTTCGATGTGCTGACCAATCTGCCCAATCGGCGACTGTTCATCGACCGGTTGCAGCAGGCCTTGCGTTCGAGTCAGCAGTTACTCAATTGCGGGGCGGTGTTTTTCATCGATCTGGATGATTTCAGCGCGCTGAACGATACCCAGGGCCATGATGTCGGCGATCAGGTGTTGATCGGGATCGCGCGCCGTCTGCTCGCGGCGGTGAACACGGACGAGACCGTGGCTCGTCTCGGTGGCGATGAGTTCGTGGTCGTGGTGGAAAACCTGGATGCCGAGGCCGAGGCGTCGATGTTGCAGGCGAAGCAGTCGGGGGAGCAGATGCTCGCGGCGATCCGCCAACCCATCCAGGTCGATGGTAGCCAGTATGTGATCACCGCCAGCATGGGGATCTGCCTGTTCGATGGCGCCTTGGACAGCGTGACCGATCTGCTCAAGCGCGCCGATGCGTCGATGCTTCAGGCGCGCAAGCTCGGGCGTGATCGGCTGCATTTCTTTGATCCCGAGATGCAGCAGGCTTTGGAGCAGCGGGTCGGGCTGGAGGCGCGATTGCGGCGTGCCATTCCAGGGCAATTGCGGTTGCACTATCAGCTGCAGGTGGATGCCGGGGGCCGCGTCTTGGGGGCGGAGGTCTTGGTGCGTTGGCAGGACCCGGAACAGGGATTGATCTCGCCGGCGGCGTTCATTCCGCTCGCCGAGGCCTCGGGGCTGATCCTGCCGATGGGACAGTGGATTCTGCGGGCCGCCTGCGAGCAGTTGCGGCGTTGGGAGGATGCGCCGGCGTTGCAGGGTCTGTCGCTGTCGGTGAACGTGAGCGCGAGGCAGTTTCAGCAGGCGGATTTTGTCAACCAGGTGGTCGAGGCGCTGCATCAGTCGGGGGCGAATCCGCAGCGATTGAAGCTGGAGATCACCGAGAGTCTGCTATTCGAACATCTGGATCAGGTGGTCACGACCATGGCGCGGCTGAAGGCGGTGGGTCTCCAGTTCTCGCTGGATGATTTCGGTACGGGCTTTTCGTCGCTGTCATATTTGAAGCGGTTGCCGTTCGATCAATTGAAAATCGATCAGTCGTTCGTGCGGGATCTGGAGGTCGATGAGCACGATGCCGCGATTGTGCGCACGATCATCGCGCTGGGCCGCAGCCTGGGGCTGGAGGTCATCGCCGAGGGTGTCGAAACCGAGACGGCGCGCGACTTTCTCGCCGCCCACGGCTGCGAGCGTTATCAGGGATACTATTTCGCCCGCCCCATGCCGATCGCGGATCTCGAGCGCTGGCTGAGCACGGGCTCAGGCGGATAGCGGGACCAGTTGCTCGATGAGGAGCTGGGGGCTGCGCAGGCCCCGGTAGTCGTTGACATCGAGCCGGTAGACGAGCTGGGCGTGAGTGGCGCCGCGCGGGTGTTGCTCGGCGAGGTTGAAACCGATGGCCTCGAGCGGCGGACCCTGGTCGGGATGGACGCGCAGTTTGAGGTGGCGATCCTTGAGCAGGCGCGGGGCGCTGATCTGGAAGGGGCCGTCGAACAGGGGTTCGGCGAAGCCTTTGCCCCAGGGCGCGGCGAGGCGCAGGGCCTCGGCGGTGGGGAGGTTGAGCAGGGCGGGTCCGAGAGGGCCATCGCTGTGCAGGGTCGGCGTGGTGGCGGAGGGACCGAGGGCGGCATCGACGGCGGCGGCGAAAGCGGCGCGGAAGGCCTCGAGGGCGCTGCGCGGGAGGCTGAGACCGGCGGCCATGGCGTGACCGCCGAAGCGGGTGATGAGGCCGGGGTGATCGCGGTCGACGGCGGCGAGGCAATCGCGCAGGTGCAGCCCTTCGATGGAGCGCGCGGAGCCTTTGAGCAAGCCATCACTACCGGGGGCGAAGGCGATGACCGGGCTATGGCTGCGTTCGCGCAGGCGCGCGGCGAGGATGCCGATGATGCCTTCGTGCCAGTCCTCGGCGAACAGGCAGAGGCCGGTGGGGCGAGGATGGGCGCCGTCCTGGGAGGCGGTCTGCGGGGCGCTGTCCGGGGAGGCATGCGCGAGGCCCTGTTGGCGGGCGAGCAGCTGTTCGGCCTCGGCGCTCATGCGTTGGGTGAGGGCGCGGCGTTCCTGGTTGAGGGCGTGCAGGCGTTGGGCCTCGCGCATGGCGGCGAGGGGTTGGTCGGCGACCAGGCAATCGATGCCGGCGCTCATGGTCTCGAGACGGCCGGCGGCGTTGAGGCGCGGGGCGGCGAGGAAGGCGAGGTCGCGGGCGCTGATGCGGGAGAGCTGGGCGCCGGCGATCTCGAGCAGGGCGCGCAGGCCGGGGCGGCAGTGACCGGCGCGGATGCGGCGCAGACCTTGCTCGACGAGGATGCGGTTGTTGGCGTCGAGGGTGACGACATCGGCCACCGTGCCGAGGGCGACCAGATCGAGCAGCTCGGCGAGATTGGGATCGGGGCGCGGGCCGTGGAACCAGCCCCGGCGGCGCAGTTCGGCGCGGGTGGCGATGAGCAGGTAGAAGATGACGCCGACGCCGGCGAGGTGTTTGCTCGGGAACGGGCAGCCGGGTTGATTGGGGTTGACGTGGGCGGCGGCCTCGGGGGCCTCGGCGCCGGGCAGGTGGTGGTCGGTGATCAGCACCGGCAGGCCGTGTTCGCGGGCGCGGGCGAGGCCGGCGTGACTGGCGCTGCCGTTGTCGACGGTGATGAGCAGATCGGGGTGGCGCTCGGCGGCGGCATCGACCACAGCCGGGCTGAGGCCGTAGCCGTCGGTGAAGCGGCTGGGGATGAGCGCGTCGAGCGGGCCGGCGCCGAGGGCGCGCAGGCCGAGCAGGGCGACGGCAGTGCCGGTGGCGCCGTCGGCGTCGTAGTCGCCGATGATGAGCAGACGGCGGTGGGTCTGGATGTGGTCGGCGAGCAGCGCGGCGGCGGTGTCGATGTCGCGCAGCTGTTCGAGGGGGTGCAGGGCGCCGAGGCGTTGCTCGAGCGGGCCGTCGAGGCCGCGATGGCGGTAGAGGCGCGCGAGCAGGGTGTCGAGGTGATGTGGGGGCTGTTCGGCGCCGGCTGGGCGGTGGATGGGGCGGTGAATCGGGGCTGGGGTTGGCGGCATGATGTCAGTCTTGCTTGGAGACGTTGGCTTGCGCGTTGCTCTGGGTAGAGCCATCTGGGGTTTATGGATATGAGCAGGCGTATTGGGGTTTGGGTCTGTACCGGTCTGCTGTTGCTGGCCGGTTGTTCACGGCCGCCTTGGGTGCCGGGTGGCCTGGAGTTGGCACCGCAGTCTGGCTTGGATGCGGGGTCGGATGCAGGCATGGACGGCGGCAGACCGGAGCATGGGATCTTGCCCTCGACGACCGGTTGCCCGCTGGCGTATCGGCTCTATCGGCCGGAGGCGGCGGCGCGCTCGGCGCAAGCGCCGGCGTTGGTGGTGTTGGGCCATGGGTTCCTGCGCTCGCAGGCGCGGATGCGCGGGTTGGCGGAGGCGATCGCGGCGGCCGGGCTGCCGGTGGCGACGCTGGACCTGTGCAACATGCGTCCCTGGGCCGGGCGTCATCAGCAGAATGGGTTGGATATGATCGCGCTGGCCCGGCATCTGCAGGCCGAGGTCGGCGACGGGGAGCGGATCTATGCCGGGTTCTCGGCCGGGGGCCTGGCGGCCTTGGTGGCGGCGCGCCATGATCAGCGGGCGCTGGGCGTGGTCACTCTGGATCTGGTGGATACCCAGGGCATCGGACAGCGCGCGGCGCGGCAATTGGAGCAGCCGTTGTTGGGGTTGGCGGGGTCGCCGACCCATTGCAATGCTCAGGGGAACGCGGAGGCGCTCTTTGCCAAGCGCGAGCAGGCGCGTTTGTTGCGGATTCCGCAGGCGGGTCATTGTGATTTCGAGACGCCGACCGATGTCCTCTGCGAGTGGTTGTGCGCGGACCCGGCACCGGGCACGGCGCGGGAGAAGATGCGCTTGCGCGCGTGGGTGGTGCGGCAGGCGGTGGCGGCGATCACGGCTCTGGCGGTTGGTCGGGCGGCTGAGTGGCCGTTGGAGACCGCTCAATCCGGCTCGCCGTCCTTCTGGGCTTTCGGGTCGGACTGATCGGTGAATACTAGCCTAACCGATCGCGTCTGACATCCCTTCACGCAGCGATGGATTCGCGTGCTTGCCAGCAGTTGATCCGGCCCCAGCCTGACCTAACGCATACCCAGACGCGGCGCCTCGAGGTTACAAAAGCGCCACTGTCTACCGAACCTCCACCGAACGGCCCACTTCTCATGCCCGACCAGTCCGCTGCCGCCTTTCAAGACCTCGACCCCGAGCTGTTGGGCGACGGCCCCTCGAAGGGCCTGCGCGAGACCACCTTGCTCAGCCGCGATGCGCGCCTCGCCGGGCGGCCCAAGCTGTGCAGCGACTGCGGTCTCTGCGACAGCTTCCTGAAGCCCGAGATGGCGCGCACCTGCGTCTTCGTGCGCAACCAGACCGAGGCCATCGAGCAACGGCTGTTCGGGCGCAACCGCCGGGACGGCGACGAGCTGCGCTTCGGCGTCTACCGCGACATGCAGATCGCGCGCATGAAACCGCCAGTGCCAGGCGCGCAATGGTCGGGCATGGTCACCACGCTCGGGGCGCGGTTGCTCGAGCGCGGCGAGGTCGAGGCGGTGATCACCGCCGCCACCATGCCCGGCACCCGCTTCGCGCCGCGCCCGATCCTCGCCCGCACGCCAGACGAGGTGCGCGCCAGCGCTGGCAACAAACCGGCCCTTTCACCCAACCTCGCGCTGCTCGACGAGGTGCGCGCGAGCGGCGTCAAACGTCTCGCCTTCATCGGCACCAGCTGTCAGGTGCACATGCTGCGCGCCGCTCAGCCGCAGCTCGAGGCCGAGCTTGGCCTCGAGCACCTCGATGTGATCGGCATCCCCTGCAGCGACAACGTTGCCTACCCGGACCTGGTCTATTTCTTGGACCAAGTCTCGAAATCGCCGCAGACCATCGTCCACTACGAATTCATGCAGGACTACAGCCTGAAGATGCGCCATGAGGACGGCCAGATCGAGCAGCTCAACTTCATCGACTTCCCGATGGACAAGCTCGATGGCGTCTTCCCCTCGGCCTGTCTGTCCTGCTTCGACTATCCCAATAGCCTGGCCGACATCACCATCGGCTACATGGGCGCCCCGCTCGGCTGGCAATGGGTGCTGGCGCGCAGCGAGCGCGGCCAGGCGCTGCTGGATCTGCTGCGCCCAGAGCTGGAATTCCAGCCCGCGAACAGCGCCGGCGAGCGCGGCCGCGGCATGCCGCGCTACCTGCAGATGCTGGCCAAACCACCTGGCAAGCCACCGAAGCCGATCCGGATGCTGATCGCCTGGCTGCAGCGCCATCGTGGACCGCGCGGACTCGAGTTCGCGCGCGCCATCATCGAGATGAAGCTGTTCCGCAATCTGCAGCATGTGCGCGAGCGCTTCGGTCGTTTCGAGCAGCGCATTGTGCCGACGCATGTCTATCGGACACTCGCGCCCTATGCGGATGACTATGCCGAGACCTTCGGCCGACCCTTGACGCCGGAGTCTGGTGTCAAGCGCCCGACGGGTGACACGGCATCCAACGCATGAGCCAAGGCGCGGACAGCGCCCGAAGTGCGAGCAGCGCACGCCGCACCAGAACAGGTTTGGCCATCCTGATGCTCGCCTCGCTGCTGCTAGCACCGCTTGGCGCCGACGCGTCCGAGACCGAGCGGGCTGGCGCTCCGCTCGCCACCCGCGAGACAGTGCGCGTCGAGGCAAGCACCGACCGGCAAGCGGTCATCGTCGGCCAGCAGATCCTACTCCGCATCCTCATCATCGGTGAGGGTCCATTACCGCCGGGACGACTGATCCCGCCTCGACTCGACAGCGCCGATCTGCTGCGCCTCGGCGAAGACCGCCGTATCGGCAAGGACCGCCGGCTCGGCGAAGACCACCGGAGCGATCCAACACTCGGCGGCAGCGACGACGGTTCCAAATCCTGGGTCCACGAGCATCGCTATGCGCTGTTTCCGCGTCACGCGGGTCGACTCGAGATCCCGCCGGCGATCTTTTCCGGCTGGTGGCCGGGCACGGACGGCCCCCAAGAGCGGCGCTCGGACGCCATCGAGATCGAAGTGGCGCCCGCTCCGCCCCCGGGCGCAACCTTGGATGCGACTCCCGATGCGGCCCCGCATGCAACCTCGGATGCGGCTGACGATACGGCACCGCATACGGCTCCCGATTCGGCCTCAGAAGCCCCCCCCTGGCTCCCAGCGACTGCGCTCAGCCTGAGCGAGGCTGGCCCTGCCCTGGTCCGCCTGGCGCCGGGGCAGGTCATCGAGCGCATGCTCACGCTGAAGGCCGTGGGGCTGCGCGCCGAGGATCTGCCGCCGATCCAACCGTCGGTCCCGTTTCAGCTCCAGATGCACGCAGACGCGCCGCGACTCTGGAACCAGTACGGAGCAGACGGCGTCACCGGTTATCGCAGTGAGCGCATAACCCTCGGCAGTGCCGAGCCCGGTCTCTATGAGCTGCCCAAGGTGACGCTGGCGTGGTGGAACGTCGAGACCGCAGGTTGGGAGCGCGCCAGCCTGCCCGCATCGCAGCTGCAAGTGGCCGAACTCGACTCCACATCGCGCCGGCCGACACCGGCTTGGCAGCGCGCGGGCAGCACCGACAGGCTAGAGCCGAGCGCCGGCACCGCGCCAACCCGGTCAGCGCCCAAGCCGCCCTGGCTGCTCGCACATTGGCCCTGGCTTGCCGGCCTGCTCGGCGCGCTGCTGCTCGCCGGGCTGGCCTGGCGCCGGTCTCGACGCGCGCGCTGATCGCCAGGCAGATCGCCTGTCACGTCCAGGCAACCACACTCTCGGCGCCGCACTCAAGAAACCCTCTCCTGCTCGGACTCGATCAGCCGTTTCAGGGTGCGCACGTTGCGTTGGGCGCCCTCTTGCACCGCGTATCGGATCAGCTTCTCGAACGGGCGCATGATCAGCTCCAAGCGCCTGAGTTCGAAGGTAAAGGTGAGCTGGGTGCGATCCTCGGCCTGGGGCACAATGCGATAATCGACGAGGAAATTCGGCGCGTTGCTCTCGAAGGTCAGCCGCTGCGGAGGCTCCATCTGGGTGATGCGAAACACCGACTCGGTGCGCCGCCCCTGATCGACCCGCACCTGGCGCCCGACACTGCCAACGCGCAGCGGACCCTGGGTGTTGATCTCCAGCTCTTTGACCTCAGGTGACCAACGCGGATAATTCAGCGCGAAATCCTCCGCGATGAAGCGGTAGACCAACGCCGGAGACCGTTCGATCTCGATACTGGCTTCTGCCTTGACCAAGGTTGCACCTCCGCTGACCAGTCTCGGATGATGGGCCTTGCGAGCGCCGCCGCAAGCGCTGGGTTTCTTTTCCTCAAGTGGGCCTCTGTGCTCGTCACGCAAGGATGTTTTTTCGCAGTCACCGCTAGCCATGAACGAACAGTCCATCGACTCGACGCAAGCCCTCCAAGCGCCTCAGCAGCGTCAATCGCCCATCGACAGCCTCTACGACCTGATCACCGGCGACGAGGATGCGCGCGTCTGCAAGGACATCCCGAGCGAATCTTGCAACGACCAACCGCGCAACTTCTTTGCCTATCTGCTCGCCAATCTCTTGACTAAGGTCGCCGATGAACTGGCCAGCGCCAAGCTGGTGCTGCCCTGGCTGATCGGTTGGCTCGGCGCGCCGGCGCTGATCGTCGGCCTGCTGGTACCGATCCGCGAGGCCGGGGTGCTGCTCCCGCAATTGGCCGTTGCGGCCACGATCCGCCGCCTCCCGGTGCGCAAATGGGTCTGGATCATCGGGTCTCTCGCCTCGGCCATCGCGCTGGCCTTGATGGCGCTGGCTGCGGCGACCTTCACCGGCGCCCTCGCCGGCTGGATCATCGTCGGGCTCCTGGTGCTGTTCAGTCTCATGCGCGGGCTCTGCTCGGTCTCAGCCAAGGACGTGCTGGGCAAGACCGTCTCCAAGGCGCGGCGTGGCCACCTGATGGGTCTCGCGGCCGGGATCGCCGGCGCGCTGACGCTGGCGCTCGGCCTCGCGCTGCAGTTCATCGACAATGGTGACAGCAGCAGCCTGCTCTTCATCCTGCTGCTCGGCGGCGCTGCGGTGTTGTTCGCCCTCGCCGCCGGCGTCTTCGTGCTGATCCGCGAACAGCCGGGCGCCACCGAGGGCGGCGGCAATGCCCTCAGCGCCGCCCTCGACAGCATCGGCCTGCTGCGCACCAATGCGACCTTCCGCTATTTCGTGCTGGTGCGCACCGCACTGCTGAGCGTCGCACTCGCGCCGCCCTTCTATGTGCTCCTGGCGGAGCAGGACAGCGGCGGCGACCTCGGCGCGCTCGGCTTGCTGATCATCGCCAGCGGCTTGGCCAACAGCCTCAGCGCCCCGCTTTGGGGCCGCTTCAGCGACCGCTCGGCGCGGCTGGTGATGGTCATCGCGGCCGCCCTCGCCGGTCTGCTCGGCATCCTGACCTGGGCGCTGGAACACTTCGCCGCCCCGCTGCTGACGGGGCTCGGCTTCGGCCTGCTGTTCCTGTTGCTCGGCATCGCGCATGCCGGGGTGCGACTCGGGCGCAAGGTCTATCTGGTCGACATGGCCAGCAGCGAGACCCGCGCCTCGATGGTCGCGGTCAGCAACACCGTGATCGGCCTCGCGATGCTGGCCGGGGGACTCATCGGGCTGCTCGGCGATCTCTACGGCACCGCCTTCGTGATCCTGGTGCTCGGCATCGCATCGCTCGCCGCCGCCCTCTCCGCGCTGGGTCTACGCGAGGTCTCCGAGCCCGACTGACGCGACTCGGAACGCCGGTTCAGAACACCGCGTGCGAGCGATAGACATACTTGGTGAGTTCCACATACTGGGCATTCATCCGGCGCAGGATGTCCTGGCTCACCTGGATGATGTTGCGCATCACGTTATAGACCAGCCAAGGGTCTTTCTCGAGCAGCGACTCGAAGGCGCTCCGCTCGAGACTACAAACCTGGGTGCGGCCCAACGAGCGCAGCGTCGCGGTATGCGGCTGGCCGCTGATGAAGCCCAGCTCACCGGCGAGATCACCGGTGTGGAGCACATGGATGGTGGTGAACTCGCCCTTACCAATATCCCGGGTCACGGCGATGCCGCCCTCGGCAATGATATGCAGACTATTCTCGACGTTGCCCTCCGCGATCAGCACCTCCTGATCGGCCAGTCGCCGGCAGTAGGCAATACCCGCCAAGATAGAGACCTGATCATCGGTGAGCCCGGCGGTCAGGGGTGAATGGCGAAGATAGGTGAAATCGGTCTCATCGGTCATTGATGTGGTCCTCGGGTTACAGCTGTCCAATCAGGGCCTTCTCGTTGGCATTGAGCGCGAATTTTAACGACGCGCGAGAAAATAACCTAGCAACGCCGCAGTCGAGGCATCGTGATCCGCACTGACTTCGCCGGCCTCGAGTTCGTCGATGATGACGTTGGCGAGCTTCTTGCCCAGCTCGACCCCCCACTGATCGAATGAGTTGATGCCCCAGATGATGCCCTGGGTGAAGATCTTGTGCTCGTAGAGCGCGATCAACGCCCCCAAGCTGTGCGGCGTGATCTGTTCCAGCAGGAGCGTGTTGGTCGGCCGGTTGCCGTCAAATTGACGCTGCGGCGCCAGCCGATCGGCCTCGGCCTCCGAGGCCCCAGCGGCGATCATCTCCTCCTTCGCCTCTTGCAGCGTGCGCCCGCGCATCAGCGCCTCGGTCTGCGCCAAGCAGTTGGCAATCAGCAGATCATGGTGATTGCCGAGCGGGTTGTGGCTCTTGATCGGCGCGATGAAGTCACTCGGGATCAGCTCGGTGCCCTGATGGATGAGCTGGTAGAACGCATGCTGGCCATCGGTGCCGGGCTGGCCCCAGACTACCGGGCCGGTGCTGTAATCGACGCGCTCGCCCTCACGGGTCACATGCTTGCCGTTGCTCTCCATGTCGCCCTGCTGGAAATAGGCCGAGAAGTACTGCAGATATTGGTCGTAGGGCAGGATCGCGTGGGTCCTGGCGCCGGCGAAATTGATGTACCAGACCCCGAGCAGCCCCAGGATCACCGGCAGGTTCCGCTCTAGCGGCGCCGAGCGGAAGTGCACATCCATCTCGTGGGCGCCGGCCAGCAGCTCGGCGAAGCGATCGAAGCCAACCGCGATCGCGATCGGCAGCCCGATCGCCGACCAGAGCGAGTAACGCCCGCCGACCCAATCCCAGAACGCGAACATCTGATCGGTATCGATGCCGAACTCGGCCACCTTCTCGGTGTTGGTGGAGACGGCAACGAAGTGGTTACGCACCGCCTTGTCATCACCGAGCGCCTCGACCAGCCAGTGCCGCGCGCTCTGGGCATTGGTCATGGTCTCCTGCGTGGTGAAGGTCTTGGAGGCGACAATGAACAGCGTGGTCTCTGGGTTCAGGCCCCGCACCGTCTCGGCCAGATGGGTCCCGTCGACATTCGAGACAAAGTGTGGTCGCAGCTGATCGGACTGATAGGGCTTGAGCGCCTCGCAGACCATCTTCGGCCCCAGGTTGGAGCCGCCGATGCCGATGTTGACCACATCGGTGATGGCCTTGCCGGTATGTCCCTTCCACTCGCCCGAGCGCACCCGCTCGCTGAAGTCCCGCATGCGCGCGAGCACCCCGTCGACCGCCGGCATCACATCCTCGCCGTCGACCAGCGTGCGCACGTCGGTACGGTTGCGCAGCGCCGTGTGCAGCACGGCCCGATCCTCGCTGAGGTTGATCTGCTCGCCGGTGAACATGCGCTCGCGCCAGTGCTCGAGGTCGACCGCGCGCGCGAGATCGAAGAGCAGCCGCAGCGTCTCGTCGGTGGCGAGATGCTTGGAGAAATCCAGATGCAGCCCGGCGGCATCAGCGGTCATGCGCTCGGCGCGCGCTGGATCATCGGCGAACAGCTCGCGCATGTGCAGCGAGCGCATCTGCTGCCAATGCCGTTCTAGGGCCTGCCATGCTGGGGTCGAACTCACGAGTGCCATCTTTGGGACTCCCTCGGCTGAGTGGATGGTCGATCGAGGACGATTGTACGCTGGCAGCGATGAGGATGCCGGCCAGCGGCCGCGATTTCAGGCGCTAAGTTCGCTAGCGCACAGTCAGGGCTAGGCCGCTTGACATAGAGTTGATCACAACCGGGCGAACGCCATGACTGGCAACACGCCAACGACTGGCCACGATAAGAGGCAAAAGTGATGACCAAACTCCTACTAACGCTGGTGCTGCTGATTGCGATCGGTGGACTCTCCGGCTGCAACACCATGGAAGGCGCGGGCCAGGATATCCAGAGCGGCGGCGATGCCCTTAGCGGAGCGGCGCGAGACGTCAAAGAGGACATGTAGCACTAGGAGCGTGGCGATGGCCCGATTAGGCAAGACTCCAATCCAGCAAAGCCCACCACTTCGGCCCAACCGCCCAAGCGCGGACTCGATCGAGCGTCGTGTCTCACCGGTCAAGGAATTGATTCGCAAACGCCGCAAAATCGCCATGTCATACCGGCGCAGTCAAAGTGAGACCGACCGCTATCACCTGGAAGCCATCGACCACGAGCTTGCCAGCTACAACATCGATATTCCCGCCGTCCAGCACTGTATCGCGCAACGCAAGACCTGAAACCGCAACCCAACAACCCACCAGGAGACGGTTGCGGCAGTGACCAACTTCACCCTCGGCCGATCCGGCTTGTAGGCCAGGATCGATCATCAACCACCGGAGCATTCGTCATGAATTTTGATCTCAACAACCACAACATCGGCAACACCGACCGCCTGATTCGAACGATTGTCGGCGCCCTCCTGCTCGTCGGCGCCTTTATCGGCGGCGGCTGGATCGCCGGTCTGATTGGCGTGGTGCTGCTCGGCACCGCCTATCTCAGGTTCTGCGTGGTCTACGCGCTCTTGGATTTCAGCTCCAACAAGGATGCCGCACCCGCAAGCAAATAGACCGAGCCTGACACTAAGCCAGCCACCAAGCCGGCCATCGATCGGGTCCTCGGGCCCGGCGGTGGCCATTGGCGCCGATTCACCCGCCACTCCACCCTGTCCGGAGCGCATGCCATGACCAAAGAACGACAAAGCAACAAAGAAACGAAGAAGAAACCCGGCCTGACGCTGAAAGAGAAGCGGAATGCGAAGAAGACCAAGCAGGAGCCCAAGGGCTTGATGGAGAACGCTAAAGGCGGCCCGAAATAGTCAGATCCGTGGCCATGCCCGCAGGCGGACGATGACCAATGATCTTTACGACCTTACCCTGCGGGCGGTGAGTAAAACCGCCGCGATGCGACCGGCTTCTGCGTAGGCCGGCTCGGCGAGTTCTTCGCCGAACACATCAGGGTCGTTGATCGTCCACACCTCGGTTTCGTAGAGGAGTTGCTGCATGGAGGGCGTGTCTAGTCGGATCGCCGAAGAAGCTGAAGACGACTCGGTCGTTTGCCATCAGCAATCCTAGATCTCTCCGCGAGTGCTAATGCGTCCTACAGATCGACCTGTATCGGCGGCAGCTTGTCAACGCTGACGTTGGCATCGGCATGTATCGGCGGTAGCTTGGTGACCGCGAGGTCGGCATCGACACTCACCTCGACCGGCTTATCGACAATCAGGTAAACGGGAATCGGTTTTTCGGCTGAAACGTTCAGATTCACCGTGAGCGGGCAGCCTGATAATGCGACGGCGATGGCGATCGCAACGAGCAATAACGAGGCGCGGACGCACTTAGAGGCTGTTTAGAAAGTCGGAGGGAATGGGTTTCATATCAATCACGTTGCA
>NZ_JCAQIA010000046.1:0-27046 GCF_059621085.1 Halochromatium sp. NSM3
CAATTGACCGCAAGCGAACCATCCGGGCATGGTCATCTCGTCGCCGTCTTGTCGAACCGACCTTTGTCCGCCGAAGATGTCGTGCTTGCGTCAACACAACAGCACGTCGATGCAAAACTACGCTGGACCGACTCGGCTCAGCCCCCAGAGGACTATTCGATCACAACGGCCTCATACGTCATCGTGCCCTGACAACCCTTCAATGGTCGTAACCTGTGGCCGCCCTAGCCAACCATCCACCCCATGCATTGGTTTTAGAGAGGATCATGAGCGATGAACAAGACTCGGTTTCTACAGTTAGCCACGTTGCTGTCCTTTCTGGCTTGCGGGCTCCCGGTGCTGGCCGAGAACTTGGCCGGGGAAAGGCCGCTCTATGTGCCGCCAGACGTTGACGGCAAACCAGATCGTCTGGTCGGGGGTGCCTCGCGTTCTAGTGCCGCCATCCCTCGGCTCAGCGTGCTGTCGCCGCCGACCATGGGATTAACCAGTCGTTCACAACCCGTGCTCTATTGGTCGGTGCCTCAGGCTATCGAAACGCCAGTCAAGATCGTCATTGTCGGTTTTATGGACCGAGTCAATAATCGGCCTCCGCTCTTGGAGATCGAATTGCCACAAGTCCGTGCCGGCACTCACCGGCTCGCGCTGGAAGACCACCAGGTCGCCTTGCAGCCTGGCACAAAATACGACTGGACTCTTCGATTCGACTGGATTCCACCAGAAGACCGCAATGCCCAAGGCAGCGCACAGCCACATCCGGTGATGAGTCGGGCGACGCTATTTTACAAACCAGCCCCACCTGATTTAGCCGCACAGGTCAGTCAAGCCGAGCCCGAGGCACTGCCTGCAATCTATGCGCAAGCGTCTTACTGGTACGATAGCCTTGCTGCACTGGAAGCACTGCTGGAGCAACATCCCGAGGATCCGCGCTATCTTGAATGGCGATCGGCGTTATTGAAGCAAGTCGCATTGGAATAATCGAAGCTCCATGCGTCACTCCCGACCAGTGCAAACGCGACGTTGGTGGTGCCGCTATGTAGCACCCCATGGGCCCGCGATTCTAGCGGCCTTGAGCTTGTTCGCGATCCTGTTCGCGGTCCAGCAGTCGGGGTGGTTGCAGCCGTTGGAGCTGGCCACCTTCGACTACCTGCTTGCCGAGCAAGAGCCGGCACCTCCGCACCCAAAGATCCTAGTGGTCGGTATCGAGGAAGCCGATATCCAAGCCCTGCGCCAATGGCCTCTCAAGGACGCGCTACTGGCGCGCGCCATTAAGCATCTGCTCGAGCACGATGCCGCCATGGTCGGGCTGGATATCTATCGCGATTTCCCACAGGAACCAGGACACGCGGAACTCCTTGCGGCACTCGATGATCCGCGCGTGATCGCCGTGTCCAAGCTAGGTGTGGATGAATCCAGCAGTCAAATCCCGGCCACGCCGGGTGTGCCGCAGGCTCGACTGGGATTTATTGACTTTGTGCTGGATCCCGACGGAGTCGTGCGCCGTGGACTGCTCTTTGCGAAGCAACACCAACAGGTCGAAACCGCCCTGTCCATGCAGTTGGCCTTGCACGCTCTTCATCAGCAGGGCGTGACCCCCTACAACCCTGAGGATAAACCCGGCTTTGTGCTCGGAAAAAGTCATTTTCGACCGTTGGAAACCCACAGCGGAGGATATCGTGACATCAACGCCAACGGTTTTCAAATCCTACTGAGCTACCGTCGACACCCACTGCCAGCGGAACTGGTCAGCTTTACGGATCTATTGGAGGACCGGATCGATTCCGAGAAGATTCGCGGGCGCATTGTGCTTATCGGTACCACCGCCGAAAGCATCAAGGACTCGCATTTGACCCCCTCTAGTCGCTTAGCTAAGACGTATGTGCAAACGCCGGGCGTGTTGATTCATGCGCATCTTCTTGGTCAGATTCTTGATGCCGCCGAGACCAAGCACGAATGGCAATTCATGCCGCAATGGGGAGAAACACTCTGGACGGCTTTTTGGTGCCTAGTCGGTGCGCTCGCGGCATGGGGAATTCGGCGCCCGCTATTGTTGCAGGTGACGGCCTTGGGTGCTTTAGGAGCGCTCATCGGTGTGCATTTTTATGTGTTTCATCATAATAGCTTCTGGATTCCATTGTGGAGCGCCGTACTAGCATTACTGGCAGGCGGTCTGAGCGTTCTTGGGGGCCGTTTCGCTTACCAAACCCTGCACGACCCTCTCACCGGTCTGCCTAACCGCGTTAATCTGGCTCAACGACTGCGCTCCTTGCGTCGGCGCCCGTCTCGCCAGCATGTCGCCCTGATCCTGGTCGAACTCAAGCGTTACAACTTGATCAACGCCGTGCTTGGTCCCCAATGTGGCGACACCTTACTGGTGGAAACCGCGCGTCGATTGCGCGAAATCGCCGATGAATACGGGCGCGTTAGCTGGAACCGCTGGTGCGGGGATCTGCTCCCCGTTCGCACGGGTGGGGCTCAGTTCGCCCTGCTCATGTCGCGCGAGACCGTTCGGGACTCCGTTGAAGAGATCGCCCAAGTCCTTCAGAAACGGTGCTCCGAACCGTTAATGCTCGCTGGCGAAGAGGGTTTCCCGACCGCGAGTGTAGGCGTCGCATTAAGCAATGAGTCCTCTCGACGGAACTTGTTGCAAGACGCCCATGCCGCTCTCAGTCACGCCAGCGCCTTGGGAAAGCTTGTGGAGATTGTGGATGGTAAAATCGAGGCCGAGGAAATTGAATCGTTTCAAACCGAACGCGAGCTTCATTCCGTTGTTCGTAAAAGCAACGGCGCCTTGCCTCATCTGCCCGAATTTAAGGTGTACTATCAGCCCATCGTGACACTCAAAACGGGTCGCATAAGCGGATTTGAGGCACTAGTGCGCTGGCAGCATCCGAAAAAGGGGTTGGTATTACCGATCGAATTCGTACCCGTCGCGGAAAGCAGTGGCATGATTGTCACTATCGGCAACTGGGTATTGCTGGAAGCTTGTCGCCAAATGCAAGCCTGGCGGGCCGAGTTCTCCGACCTGCTCATCAGTGTCAACCTGGCAGCGCCCCAACTCATCCATCCACAGACGTTGAATTACCTCGAAACGGTTTTAAAAGTTACCAATCTTCCTCCCGCAGCCTTGAAGCTAGAAATCACCGAGAGCGCCACGATTAACCATCTCGAGACCGCGCTGAATGTGCTCAGCGTCAGTCGCTCATTGGGTGTCAATATAGCGATTGACGATTTTGGTACAGGTTATTCTTCGTTGGCGTATTTGTCGAAATTCCCTGTCGATATCCTGAAAATTGATATGGCCTTTGTTCGCAACATGGACGCGAGCACCCTTGACTCCAGCATTCTGCGCTCAATTGCCAGTCTAGCCAAAGACATAGGCCTGAAAATTATTGCCGAGGGCATCGAAACGCCCCGGCACCTGGAGATACTGCGTGAATTACAGTGCGACTATGGCCAGGGTTATTTATTTGGTAAGCCACAAACGGCTTCCGAGGCGGAAGTACTCTTACGATCCCAGCCGGTCTGGTAGATGAGTGTCACAAACAACTCATCACCACCTCATACACCCCGCCAATCACTACTAACTCATCCTCCCCCTTGAGCATCCCTGGCAGCAGGCTGTTGTAGAAGAACACCTTCGGCAGCGGTACCTGTGTCTCAAGGATGTAGTCTCCGAACTCGCAAGCCCGCTCGCGGTTGCTGGTGAAGCTGTTGAGGTTGTTCAGCAAGACGCGACGCGGCTCACCGTTGAATCCAAGCCTCGCGCCTGCCGGCCGCTCCTCGATCTCATCAAACAGATCATGCTCGCCGATGCGGTTGATGCCCCGGTACAGCGTCAGATGGGTCTCTTCGGGATGCTGGCGCACCAGTTCGTACTGGCAATAGGTATAGAGCAGGTCGAGCTGCGCCTCGAGGGCATTGGTAGCGTAGAGGCCCTGGGCGCCCTGCGCCAAGTAGCGATGATAGGCGTCATCATCGCCACCGTTGAGCGGGCCGCCATGATGGCGCGCGAGGAGCCCGAAGCGCGTCTCGACCCAATGCTTGAGCACAGCCCCCTCGCGCCCATCGGCGTCGAACGACCAGCCGCGCACCATGCGCAGATAGTTGGCGTTGCGCCGATATTTCTTGACCCGCTCCGCAGCGAGGCCCGCAGCCTCCAGATCATCCAGACAGAAGTGCGCGGCCATGTAGTCGACGAAGCGCTCGGCGCGCTCGCGCGATTGCTCGATCGGCGCTAGGAGCTGGAACAGATCTTGATGAAAGGCACGGATGCCATCGATCTCGAGCGCGACCGGATGCGCCTGATAGGTCAGCCCGCCCAGGATGACCGCTGGCAGATTGCAACGATTGATGGGCAGACGCGCACCCGCCGGCAAGGAGGGCGGAGGGCTCAACGACTGCTGATGCCGATATTGATGCTGGGACTGGGGCTGATGTTGTGGCTGGGACCGAGGTTGAGACTGGGGCATGTCGGGGTTGGAACGTCGGCTGTCGGTAGACACACAAAGGCGGCGGCCTTGTTATCTATGCTACCAAGATGAAAAACGGCTGGACGCACCAAGTTCTCCTTATTTTTCAAATCACTAAAGAATTTTAGATAGCCTGGCACAGACTGTGCTTAATCCCCGGTGAACGAACCTTCTGTTCATCAGCCCGACAGGGCATCCAACCGGGAGAATCTCATGGCAATGCGTCAATGCGCCATCTACGGCAAAGGCGGAATCGGCAAGTCCACCACTACTCAAAACCTCGTCGCCGGCCTCGCTGAACTCGGCAAAAAGGTCATGATTGTCGGCTGCGACCCGAAGGCCGACTCGACCCGTTTGATCCTGCACGCCAAGGCACAGGACACCATTATGCACCTCGCCGCTGAAGCCGGCTCGGTGGAAGACCTGGAACTCGATGACGTGCTCCAAGCCGGCTATGCCGGCATCAAGTGCGTCGAGTCCGGTGGCCCGGAGCCTGGCGTTGGCTGCGCCGGTCGCGGCGTCATCACGGCGATCAACTTCCTTGAAGAGGAAGGCGCCTATGAAGAAGACCTCGACTTCGTCTTCTACGACGTGCTCGGCGACGTGGTCTGCGGCGGCTTCGCAATGCCGATCCGCGAGAACAAGGCGCAAGAGATCTACATCGTCGTCTCCGGCGAGATGATGGCCATGTTCGCGGCCAACAATATCGCCAAGGGCATCGTCAAATACGCCAGCTCGGGCTCGGTGCGTCTGGCCGGCCTGATCTGCAACAGCCGCAACACCGCGCGCGAAGACGAGCTGATCATGGAGCTGGCCCGTCAGTTGGGCACCCAGATGATCCACTTCGTACCGCGCGACAACGTTGTTCAGCGCGCCGAGATCCGCCGCATGACGGTCATCGAGTACGACCCAAGCTCGAAACAGGCTGGTGAGTACCGGCAGCTCGCACAAAAGATGATCGACAACACCAATTTCGTGATCCCGACGCCGATCAGCATGGATCAGCTCGAAGATCTGCTGATGGACTTCGGCCTCATGGAAGGCGAGGACGAGAGCATCATCGGTAAGACCGCCTCTGAAGAGGCCGTCGCCGCCTAAACCAGGCCGCGCGCTCGACCCGATTCCCTGGTCCCTCCCCTGCTCCTCGACGGAGCGGTGCCGAGGGGCTCTCATTCGATTCTTCAACGCGCGTCGGTCCGCAGATTGGCGGCGGCGCCGATGAGAGGAACGCCTAAATGGCAACAATGACACGTGACGAGACCCAAGCCCTGATCCAAGAGGTGCTCGAGGTCTACCCCGAGAAGGCGAAGAAAGACCGCGCCAAGCATTTGGCCGTCAATGATCAGTCGATCGAACAGTCGAAGCAGTGCATCACCTCCAACCGCAAGTCCCAGCCCGGCGTGATGACCATCCGCGGCTGTGCCTATGCCGGTTCCAGGGGCGTGGTCTGGGGTCCGATCAAGGACATGGTGCACATCTCCCATGGCCCGGTCGGCTGCGGCCAGTACACACGTGCCGGTCGTCGCAATTACTACACCGGCATGACCGGCGTGAACACCTTCGGCACCATGAACTTCACCTCGGATTTCCAGGAGAAGGACATCGTCTTCGGCGGCGACAAGAAGCTGGCCAAGATCGTCGATGAGATCGAACAGTTGTTCCCGCTCGTCAAGGGCATCTCGGTGCAGTCGGAGTGTCCGATCGGTCTGATCGGCGATGACATCGAATCGGTCGCGAAGCAGAAGACCAAGGAGCTGAACAAGCCGGTCATTCCGGTGCGCTGCGAAGGCTTCCGCGGCGTCTCGCAATCGCTCGGCCATCACATCGCCAACGACGCGATCCGCGATCACGTCGTGCACAACCGCGACAATGACGACAGCTTCGAGACCACGCCTTACGATGTCGCCATCATCGGCGACTACAACATCGGCGGTGATGCCTGGTCCTCGCGCATCCTGCTCGAGGAGATGGGGTTGCGGGTGGTCGCGCAATGGTCCGGCGACGGCAGCCTCTCGGAGATGGAGCTGACCCCAAAGGTCAAGCTCAACCTCATCCACTGCTATCGCTCGATGAACTACATCAGCCGCCACATGGAAGAGCGCTACGGTGTGCCCTGGATGGAATACAACCTGTTCGGGCCAACCAAGATCGCCGAGTCGCTACGCAAGATCGCCGAGTTCTTCGACGAGACCATCCAGGCCAATGCCGAGAAGGTCATCGCCAAGTACCAGGCCGAGTACGACGCTGTCATCGCCAAGTACCGCCCGCGCCTGGAAGGCAAGCGGGTGATGCTCTACGTCGGCGGTCTGCGCCCGCGCCACATCATCGGCGCCTATGAGGATTTGGGGATGGAGGTCGTCGGCACCGGCTACGAGTTCGCCCATAACGATGACTACGATCGCACCCTCAAGGAAATGGGCGATTCGACCCTGCTCTACGACGACGTCACCGGCTATGAACTCGAGAAGTTCACCGAGGCGCTGAAGCCTGACCTGGTCGGCTCCGGGGTCAAGGAGAAGTACATCTTCCAGAAGATGGGCATCCCCTTCCGGCAGATGCACTCCTGGGATTACTCGGGTCCGTATCACGGCTACGACGGCTTCGCCATCTTCGCCCGCGATATGGATATGACGATCAACAACCCCTGCTGGAACAGCATGCGGGCGCCCTGGCTGAAGCCCGCCGAGGGCGAAAGCGAGGCCCCGATAGCCGCGAGCGCTTGATTCTCTCTATCCCGTTTTCACTCGCCGTCTGTCCGCAGATAAGCGGCGCGGCAGGAGCACTCCCATGACCCAGACCGTCGACAAGATCAAGCCCGGCTACCCGTTGTTCCTCAATGAGGACTACCAGGCCAGCATCAGCAACAAGCGCGAGCTTTCCGAAGAGCGCGTCGATCAGGCCAAGCTCGATGAGGTCTTTGAATGGACCACGACCAAGGAATATCAGGAACTCAACTTCGCCCGTGAGTCCCTGACCATCAACCCGGCCAAGGCCTGCCAGCCGCTCGGCGCTGTGCTCTGCGCGCTCGGCTTCGAGAAGACCTTGCCCTATGTGCATGGCTCCCAGGGCTGTGTTGCCTACTTCCGCACCTACTTCAACCGTCACTTCAAGGAGCCGATCGCCTGTGTGTCGGACTCGATGACCGAGGACGCGGCGGTGTTTGGCGGCCAGAAGAACATGTACGACGGCCTCGAGAACGCCAAGGCCCTGTACAAGCCGGAGATGATCGCGGTCTCCACCACCTGCATGGCCGAGGTCATCGGTGACGACCTCAACGCCTTCATCGGCAATGCCAAGAAAGAAGGCCACATCCCGGCCGAGTTCCCGACCCCGTTCGCGCACACCCCGAGCTTTGTCGGCAGCCACACCACCGGCTGGGACAACATGTTCGAAGGCACCATCCGCTACTTCACCATCAACCAGATGGAGGGCAAGGAAGTCGGCAGCAACGGCAAGATCAACATCGTGCCGGGCTTCGAGACCTATCTCGGCAACTTCCGTGTCATGCACCGGATGATGCAGGAGATGGGGGTCGATTATTCCCTGCTCAGCGATCCGACCGAGGTGCTGGACACGCCCGCCGATGGCGAATACCGGATGTACGAGGGCGGGACCAAGATCGACGAGATCAAGGACGCCCCGAACGCGATCGACACCCTGTTGCTGCAGCCCTGGCAGTTGCCGAAGACCAAGAAATACATCGACACCGTCTGGCATCAGCCGGCCTCCAAGATCGACATCCCGATGGGTCTGGAGTGGACCGATGACTTCCTGATGAAGGTCTCGGAACTCACCGGCAAGGAGATCCCGGCCTCGTTGGCCAAGGAGCGCGGCCGCTTGGTCGACATGATGACCGACAGCCATCAGTGGCTGCACGGCAAGAGCTTCGCGCTCTATGGCGATGCCGACTTCGTCATGGGCCTGACCAAGTTCCTGCTCGAGCTTGGCGCCGAACCGAAACACATTCTCTGCCATCATGCCAACAAGCGTTGGAAGAAGACGGTAGAGGCGATACTGGCCGACTCGCCCTATGGTCAAAACTCGACCGTCTACATGAGCAAGGACCTCTGGCACCTGCGCTCGCTGTGCTTCACCGACAAGCCAGACTTCCTGATCGGCAACAGCTACGGCAAGTTCATCCAGCGCGACACCCTGCATAAGGGCAAGGCGCACGAGGTGCCGTTGATCCGGATCGGCTTCCCGATCTTCGACCGCCATCACCTGCACCGGATGACCACCTGGGGCTATGAGGGCGCGATGTACATGCTGACCACGCTGGTCAACGCCGTGCTCGAGCAGTTGGACAAAGAAACCACCGAGATGGGCGTCACCGACTTCGGTTACGACCTGGTCCGCTAGCCGCAGTCAATGACCGACCCCATGGAGCCGCACCTCGGGCTCCCGGGGTCGGCCATCGCATGAGACACGAGACACACCATGCCTAATGTGATGATCCGAAGAAACGACAGCGGTGGACTGCTGTTCTACGTCGCCAAAAAAGACATGGAAGAGACCATCGCCAGCGTCGAGACCGATACCAGTGACGCCTGGGGCGGCGCCGTCGAACTCACCGACGGCTCGCGCTGGTACATCGACCCGGTCAGCCCACCGCCGAGCTTTCCGACCACCCTGCGCTTCAAACGCGCCGAGAGCTAAGCGACTGACGCACATCAGCAATTCCGTTAGTGCGCGACGCGCGCTCCACCTCGGGCGCCTCGGCAACCACCATTCCTCATCCGGAGGTACCTCATGGCCTTTCAAATCATCCGCGACCTCTGCACCGCCTGCGGCGACTGCGAGTCGGTCTGCCCAACCGACAGCATCACCCCATTCAAAGGCACCTACAAGATCGACGCCAGCACCTGCACCGAGTGCGACGACGCCGACCCGCAGTGCCTCGACGCCTGCATGGAAGACGACTGCATCGTCCCCGCCTAAGACACGGGAGCAGAGGCTGTCGGGTGGCGCCCGCCGGGGGTGTGCGCAGCAAGGATGCTGCGCTCGCGCCTCCAAGGACGGATGACGGATTCACGGCGTCCCCCGGCGGACGCTACCCGGCAGCCTCTGCCTGCACCCAGCCCACAGTCTCAGCGACCACTGACGCCAAAAAAGGAGCCACCGATGACCCCACCGACCTTATCCGAAGAGATCGCGCTACGCATCGGCCTCGCTGCCCGCGCGCTTCCGGACACCGACATCGCCCGACTCCTGCGCGTGCTCGCCGATGCCGTTGGCCTCCCGCCAACCGCCGCTAGCCTCGACGGACTCACCGTCAAGGCCCTCAAGCAAGCCGCCGATGGCGAACTCGCCGAGATCGACAGCGCCTCGCTCAAAGAGGCCCTCGCCCGCCTCAAAGGCCAAGGCGGCAGCGACATCGAGCCGGCACCCGAGCCCGAGCCCTACAACGACGGCGAACTGCCCAACTCGATCCGCGTCGCCTGCGCCTCCAACGGCGGCGAGCTGCTCGACGGCCACTTCGGCTCCTGCCAACGCTTCCTGGTCTATCAAGTCTCCGCCGACAGCTTCAAGCTCATCGACTGCCGCGATATTGACCCGACCGCCGGCGAGCTGCAAGACGACAAGAACAGCTATCGCGCCTCGCTGATCGCCGACTGCCAGGTGCTCTACGTCGCCTCGATCGGCGGCCCGGCCGCCGCCAAGGTGGTCAAGCGCGACATCCACCCGATCAAGCGTCCACAGATGGGCAACGCCCGCGAGCACATCGCCGAACTCTCGCGCACCCTCGCCGACAAGGCCCCGCCCTGGCTGGCGAAGATCATGGGTATGGACACCGAGGCACGAGTCCACTTCGAGCGCACGCCAGAAGAGGCTTGAAGCGGCATAAGGACGCTTGGCAACTGGAGGCGCTGCTCGCCGCAACGCCGCAAACGAGGGGGGCTATCCACGCCATGATCACCACGACCTTTCTCGACCAGATCGAGGCCATCATCGGCCGCGCTGGCCTTAGCAGCGATTCGGTCGCGGCACTGCGCGATGCCTTCCCAGACCATCACTTCACCCACTGTCTCGATGACGACATCAGTGCCGGCATCGAGCCCATGCGCGAATCCGACGGCTTCAACCTCTACCTGATCGACGCCAGCGAGCACTGCCTACGCTTCACCCGCGACCTCGACAGCGCCACCGGACTCGTCCTCGCCGAGGTCAGCGACGAGGATTGAGTTGATCCCACCGGATGACAACATCCTCAAGCACAGCGACCCGACTCTCGCCAAGGCTTAGGCTGCACTGCACACGTCCGCGCGTTGCGCAGGCGACAATCCCTCTGTCATAAGCCCGACATCGGCGTACCACCTCATCCTGAATATCCTTAATAATCAATACAGTAAGAGCTGATCCACGCTAGGCACGAGATTTGCTTAAAGATACAGCAATGCGGATTCTCAATCGCACCGCCCGGCGCCCGTTCAGCGCCAGCCGCCGCCTTCAACTCGAGCCTGGAGCCAGACCATGTGGGATTATTCAGACACCGTCAAAGAGCACTTCTTCAACCCGCGCAACGCCGGCGCCGTCGCTGAGCCCAATGCGATCGGCGAAGTCGGCTCCCTGTCCTGCGGCGATGCGCTGCGCCTGACCCTGAAGGTCGACCCGGAGAACGAAACCATCCTCGACGCCGGCTTCCAGACCTTCGGCTGCGGCTCGGCGATCGCCTCCAGCTCGGCGCTGACCGAACTCATCAAGGGCATGACGCTCGACCAGGCCCTCAAGGTCAGCAATCAAGACATCGCCGACTATCTCGACGGCCTGCCGCCGGAGAAGATGCACTGCTCGGTGATGGGCCGTGAGGCCTTGCAATCGGCGGTCGCCAACTATCGCGGCGAGGTCTGGAGCGACGATCACGCAGAAGGCGCCATGATCTGCAAATGCTTCGCCGTCGACGAGGTGCTGATCGAGGAGACCATCCGCGCCAACAACCTCAGCAGCGTCGAAGAAGTCACCCACTACACCAAGGCCGGCGGCGGCTGCTCGGCCTGTCATGAGGGCGTCGAAGAGGTGCTTGCGCGCGTACTCGCCGAGCAAGGGCGAAGCTTTCAGCCGTCGGCGCCGCCCGCTAAAGCCCCTGAGCGCAAGCGGGTTGCCGTTGGCATGCCGGTCATGTCAACGCGTTCGCAGACCTCTGCGCCCGCTCCCGCAGCCGCACTTGAGCCCGCTCCTGAGCACACCGCAGCGCCCCGCCCTAAGCTCAGCAACCTGGCCCGCATCCGCCGCATCGAGCAGACCATCGAAGCGATCCGCCCAAATCTGCAGCGCGACCACGGCGATGTCGAGCTGATCGACGTCGACGGCAAGAACGTGTTCGTGAAGATGGTCGGTGCCTGTTCCGGCTGCCAGCTCGCCTCGGTCACGCTCGAGGGGATTCAGGAGCGCATCTGCGAAGACCTCGGTGAGTTGGTCCGCGTGGTTCCAGCCCAGGCCATGGGCAGGGCAGCAGTTCAGCGCGCCTGAGCGGGGTAACCCAACAGCCAACACCATGAGCCCAACCAGCATGTCCAGCAAGCAAACCACCACCGGCATCTATCTCGACAACAACGCCACCACCATGGTCGCGCCCGAGGTGGTCGAGGCCATGCTGCCCTACTTCAGCGAGCAGTTCGGCAACGCCTCCTCGATGCACCAATTTGGCGACCGCGTCGGGCGCGCCATCAAGACCGCGCGCCAGCAGGTGCAGGCGCTGCTCGGCGCTGAACTCGACTCCGAGATCGTCTTCACCTCCTGCGGCACCGAATCCGATTCCACCGCAATTCTGTCGGCGATCAAGGCCCAGCCCGAGCGGCGCGAGATCATCACCACGGTGGTCGAACACCCGGCGGTCCTCAGCCTCTGCGAGTATCTCGAGAAGGACGGCTATACCGTCCACAGCCTCAAGGTCGATGGGCAGGGCCGGCTTGACCTCGCGCACTATCAATCCCTACTCAGCGATCAGGTCGCCATCGTCTCGGTGATGTGGGCCAACAACGAGACCGGCACCCTGTTTCCGGTCGAGCAGATGGCCGAGATGGCGCACGAGGCCGGCGTCATGTTCCACACCGACGCGGTCCAGGCCGTCGGCAAGCTGCCGATCGACCTCAAGACCACCGCGATCGACATGCTCTCGCTGTCCGGGCACAAGCTGCATGCACCCAAAGGCATCGGCGTGCTCTATCTGCGCCGGGGCACCCGCTTCCGCCCACTGCTACGCGGCGGTCATCAGGAGCGCGGCCGGCGCGCGGGCACCGAGAACAGTGCCGCGATCGTCGCCCTCGGCAAGGCCTGCGAGCTGGCCCAGGCCCACATCGACGACGAGCGCACCCGCGTCGCCGCGCTGCGTGACCAGCTCGAGCAAGGTATCCTCGAGACCGTACCAAACAGCTTCGTCACCGGCGACCCCAGCAACCGATTGCCCAATACCAGCAACATCGCCTTCGAGTTCATCGAGGGCGAGGCCATCCTGCTACTGCTCAACAAGCTCGGCATCGCCGCCTCCAGTGGTTCCGCCTGCACCTCGGGCTCGCTTGAGCCGAGCCATGTGATGCGCGCGATGGGCATCCCCTTCACCGCCGCCCATGGCACCACCCGCTTCTCGCTCTCGCGCTACACCACGGCGGAGGAGGTCGAGCGCGTCATCGAGGCCGTGCCGCCGGTGGTCGCGCAGTTACGCAAGCTCTCGCCGTACTGGGATCAGGACCGCCCGGCCACCGAGACACAGGGGCAGAGCGCCAGCTTCCAGCCGGCCTATGCCTGAAACGGAGGCGACGGCCACCATCCGGGCTCAGGATTACAGCAAAAACAGCGTCGCCAGACCGAGGAAGATGAAGAACCCGCCGGAATCGGTCAGGCCGGTGATCATCACCGAGCTGCCGAGCGCCGGATCGCGGCCTAGGCGTTGGCGTAGCAGCGGAATCACGACGCCGGCGGTGGCTGCCAAGAGCAGATTTAGCGTCATCGCCGCGACCATGACGATGCCGAGTTCGGGGTTGTCGTAGACCACCCCGGCGAGGACGCCAACCACACCGCCCCACACCACCCCATTGATCAGCGCCACGCCAAGCTCCTTGAGGATCAACCGGCGCCAGGCCGAGGGCTGCACCTGCCCCATGGCGATCGCGCGCACGATCATGGTGATGGTCTGATTACCGGCGTTGCCGCCGATGCCGGCAACGATCGGCATCAGCGCCGCCAGCGCCACCAGCTTCTCGATCGAGCCCTCGAACAGATCGATCACGCGCGAGGCGATAACCGCAGTGATCAGATTGATCGCCAGCCAGGCCCAGCGGTTCTTCACCGAGCGCAGCACTGGCGCGAAGATGTCTTCTTCTTCCTGCAGGCCAGCGTTGCCGAGGATCTCGGCCTCGTTCTCTTCCTGGATATAGTCGACCACATCGGACACGGTGAGACGGGCGATCAGGTGCCGGTCCTTATCGACCACTGGCACCGAGACTAGATCGTAGCGCTCGAAGGCGCTGGCCGCCTGGCGCGCCTCGTCCTCGGCGCGAAACAGGATCAAGCCGCTCGCCTGCATCACCTCGCCGACCTCGGTCTCGGGTTCGTTGATCAGCAACGCCTCCAGGGTGAGGATGCCGCGCAGGCGCTCGTCGCGGTCGACGACGAAGAGCTTGTCGGTGTGATCGGGCAGCGCCTCGAAGCGGCGCAGGTAGCGCGCGACGACTTCGAGCGTGACATCCTCGCGCACCTTGACCAGATCGAAGTCCATCAAGGCGCCGACCGTGTCCTCGGCATAGGACATGACCTCGCGCACCCGCGCCTGCTCGCGCTGATCGAGCGAGGCGAGGATGTCCAGAGCCAAATCCTCGGACAAATCCGGGATCAAGTCGGCGATTTCATCGGCATCCAAGCCCTCGGCCGCAGCCTTGATCTCGTCGCGGTCCATGGTTTCGAGCAGGCTCGGGCGCACCGCGTCCGAGACCTCGAGCAGGATATCGCCGTCCTTTTCCGCTCTAACCAAATCCCAGACGTAGAGGCGCTCGTCAAACGGCAGCGCCTCAAGGATATGGGCGATATCGGCCGGGTGCAGTCGGTCGAGCTTACGCTGCAGCCGCGTGAGGTTCTGGCGATGGGTGATGTTCTCGACGAGGCGCTGATGCGGCATGCGCTGGCGCCGCGTCAGCGCCTCGACCAACTGCTGTTTCGCCAGCAGCTGTTGCACCTCGCGCAGATGCCGCTGTAACGCGTCTTCATCGGGTCGAGGTAAAATAGGCATCGTTGTCGGTCTCCAACCGGTCTGAGCAGCGTCTATAAATGGCGAATGGCGACTAGGATACGCAGCATCAGCCTCGGCCGGCATGCGCATCTTCAGCCGCCTTAACAAGTCTTTACCGAAGCCTGGAAAGCCCAGGTGTAGTCTACAAATCAGCGCATCGGGGATGGCGCTCGACGCCCCCAGCGGCCGAATTCAAACAACACCTAAAGCAGCGATCCGGAGACATCATCATGACCACGCAACACACCCAGCTGCTACAAGAGTCCAACACTATCCGCGCCATCGTGCGGGAAGCGCTGACCGCGAGCACCGTCCCCAGCTTGCAGAGCCAGCTCAAGGACGCGCTGAAGCAGGATGTACGCGACATCGTCTTTGATTTCCAGCACGCGCGCTCCATCGACTCCACCGGCATTGGCCTGCTGCTTGCCACCAAGAACAGCCTCGCCGCGCAGCAAAACCATCTGCGCCTGATCAATGTTCCGAATGAGATGTTCAGCCTGTTCAAGAGCATGCGCCTGATTGACAGCCTCAACGTGGAAGCCCTGGGCAACAACGCCGAGAGCGATCTCGAGCAGGCCTTCGAGCGCGCCCAGACCGTTTGAGCAGGCGGCTTGATACAGACAGCTAGCTAGAACCATCCTGAGAGTCGCCCCAGGATCGGGGCGATCCTTCGCGGATGTCCCAACCCGCGTCAACCCTCTCCCATCCTGCCAGCCCGCGACCACGGGCGCGTGCCAATCACCGTGAATGAAGACGTACCGAGATCCGCGCGCATCCCCGTCCTCCCTGGCATCCCCGCCCCGGATACCCGTCCGCCGGTACCCGCAGCGCAACCTCCTCATCCATCCCCCATCCTCGCCTGTCTAGGTGAGATTCGACGGTCGTGCTCGCGCGCGAGTTCTTTGTCCAATCGGCCAATGGGGCCAGATTCACGGACCGTGCTTGCGCACGCGCAGGGTATTCAGCCAAGCAGAGGGTGTATCATGGCGGCCGCCCTACAACCTCGTCCACCAACACACCCACTGAGTGTTGTGCGCGGCTTGGTGAAAGCTGGAACAACCGATGATCGAGGCCTAATCGATGGATGAGCTGTTACAAGAGTTCGTCAATGATGCGCAGGAACATCTCGCCACCATTGAGCAAGACCTGCTCGCCATCGAGGACGAAGGGGCGAGCGCAGACAAGGAGCTGATCAACAAGGTTCTGCGCGCCGCGCACTCGATCAAGGGCGGCAGCGGCTTCTTCGGCTTGGTGCATGTCAAGGATCTGGCGCATGGGGCCGAGACCGTGCTGGACCTGATGCGCAGCGATAAGATGATCCCGAATGCCGAGGTCATCAATGTGTTGCTGGCGGCCTTCGACACCCTGCGCATCATGCTCGATGACCCCGAGAACAGCGTCCAAGTCGAGACCACGGAGCTGATGACGAGTCTCAGCGACCTGACGGCACCGCCCCGGGCCCCGACCCAGCCCCCGCAACACAAGACCACCCTGAGCGAGCACCGGACGTTCGACTCGCCGCTCGGTCCGCTGACCCTGTCGACGCTCGATGTCGAACGGGCCAAACGCGACCAGCACTGCATCTATCTGATCGAATGCGACCTGGTCGAGGACGTCGAACGCAAGGGCAAGGATATCTACACGCTGTTCGACAGCATCTCGGCGACGAGCGAACTGCTCGAATGCACAATCAATGAACAGGCCATCGGTACGCTCGAGGATGCCCTCCATGATCGCGTTCCGCTGCAACTGGTCATCGCGACGATGCTCGACAAGGAGCTGATCAGCACCCTGTTCCACGACCTCGAGCTGCAACGCATCCATCTGCTGCTCGACCCGAACGCCGAGGAGCAGGCAGCCTCCGCGCCGGCCGCTGCCGCAGCCAAGCCCGAATCCAAGCCCGCGCCTTCACCGTCCGCGCCCACTCCTGCGGCGACGGCCAAGGCGGAATCGGCCTCCGAATCCGCGCCCGCCTCGGCCGCCGCCGACGACACGCTCCGGGTCAGCGTGAAGTTGCTCGAGGATCTGATGAACCTGGCCGGAGAATTGGTGCTCAGCCGCAACCAGTTGCGCACCGCCGTGGCGATGGACGACCGCCACCTGCTCTCGAGCGTGGATCAGCGCATCAACCAGGTCACCGCCGAGCTGCAGGATGTCATCATGCAGACCCGGCTGCAGCCGATGGGCAATGTCTTTGCCCGCTTTCCGCGCGTGGTCAGGGATCTCTCGCGCTCGCTCGGCAAACAGGTCGATCTGCAGATCAACGGCAAGGAGGTCGCGCTCGACAAGACCCTCATCGAGGGCCTCTCCGACCCGCTCACGCACCTGGTGCGCAACGGTGTCGATCACGGCCTGGAGACCGAGTCGGAACGCCAGCAAAAGGGCAAGCCCACCACCGGGCAACTGCGCATCGAGGCACGCTACGAAGCCGGTCAAGCGATCGTGGAAATTGCCGATGACGGCAAAGGGCTAGATCCCGATGCGCTCGCCGCGTCCGCCGTGCGCAAGGGGCTGCTCGCCCAGGAGAGCGTGCAGGGCATGTCGGTGCCGGACAAACAGGCGCTGATCTTCATGCCCGGCTTCTCCACCGCCGAGCAGGTCACCGATGTCTCCGGGCGCGGTGTCGGCATGGATGTGGTGAAGACCAATCTCGACCGCCTCGGCGGCCAGATCGAGATCCACTCCGAGGTGGGCAAGGGCAGCACCTTTCGCATCAAGCTGCCGCTGACGCTGGCGATCATTCCCTCGCTGATCATCTCCGTCGAAAACGAGCGCTTCGCCATCCCCCAGGCCAATATCGAGGAGCTGTTACGTCTGCGCCCCGAGGAGGTCTCCAAGCAGTTGGAGATCGTCGGCAACAGCGAGGTCTTGCTGTTGCGCGATCGCGTGCTGCCGCTGATTCGCTTCACCGATGTGCTGGGCATCGTGCCGACCTATCAGGCACCCGACGGCGAGCGGCGCGAATTCGATCGGCGCGTGCGTCTCACCGATCGGCGTTCGATCAAGAGCCCACTCGATCCCAGCGACTCCGGGCACGAAAGCCGCTCGTCGGACACCGCGCACACCGATGAGGAGGTCGTGCCAAGGCGCGGTATCGAGCGCCGGCGCGCGGCGGCCTCGGCGGTGGAAATCGCCATCATCACCACCGGCACCCTCTCCTATGCCCTGGCCGTGGGCGCCTTCCACGATACCGAGGAGGTGGTGGTGAAACCGCTCGGGCGGCGCCTGAAGCACCTGCACGAGTACTCGGGCGCGACCATCCTCGGCGATGGCGCCGTCGCCCTCATCCTCGACATGGCCGGACTCTCGGCCAAGGCCGGCGTGGTCTCGGTCTCGGGCTCGCTGCGCGCCGCCGAGTTGGCCGCGCAGGCCGAGAAGCGCCGTCTCCAGGATGTGCATTGGCTGCTGCTGTTCCACAATACCCCGGACGAGCCCTGCGCGCTGCCGCTGGATACGGTGCAACGGATCGAACGCATCCAACCCGAGCAGGTGCGCTATTTTGGCAAACAACGGACCATGCAGTATCGTGGCGGCTCCTTACCGTTGGTCTCGATCGCCGATGTCACCGGCTCGGACAGCCTGGATAACGCCAGCAACCTGATCGTGCTGGTCTCGCGCGTGGCGGGCCGTGAGGTCGGCCTGCTCGGCACCCTGCCCGTCGATGTAGTGCAGAGCCAGGCCAGCATCGACCAACGCACCCACCGCCAGCCGGGAATCGCCGGCTCGACCATCTTCCGCGATCGCACCGTCTTCCTCGCCGACCTGCATGAATTGGTCACCACGCTCCACCCGGACTGGGACGACACCCCGGCCGACATCAAGCAGAGCCGCGCCGAGAGCAACGTCAGCATCCTCTTGGCCGAGGATTCGGATTTCTTCCGCGCGCAGGTGAAAAAATATCTCGAAGAGGACGGTTACAACGTGCTGGCTGCGCCCGACGGGGAAGCGGCCTGGTCGTTGCTGCTCGACAATCTTGATGCCGTGAGCATCGTGGTCACCGATATCGAAATGCCGCGCTTGAACGGCTTGGAGTTCGCCAAGCGGATTCGCAACGATGGTCGGACCTCATCGCTGCCGATCATCGCCGTGACCTCCTTGGCGGGCAGCGAGGATATCGCCCGCGGCAAGGCCGCCGGCATCGATCATTACCAAGTCAAGCTGGACCGAGAACAACTGCTGGGGCGCGTCAGACAGCTCAGCCACTGAACCCCTTCAGGTCTTACCGAATTCGTCCACCGATTCAACGATAGAGGCGGCTAATGAGCCTAAACAACTTGAGTATTAATGCCAAACTGCTGACCGGGTTTCTTGCTGTCGCGGCGATGACGATGATCGTCGGTGGTGTCGGCTTGTACGGCAAAAATAAAATTCGAGAGAATCTGAACTACGTCGTCGATGTCCGCATACCCGACCTGATAACACTCGGGATGCTGAACACCGAGCGCATGAACATCCGCGCCCAGACCCTGGATGTGTGGACCGAGGAAAACGCCGAGCATGAGGTGGCCCTCGAGTCCTATCGGCGCATCCAACAAGAACGCAACCAGAGCTGGGAGGTCGTCGATGCGGCCTGGGCGAAATTGCAGGAGACGCGGCGCTCGACCGAGCGCGCCCGTCGGCTGATGGATGAACTCAGGGACGCCTACCAGGTTTGGCGTCGACACTATGAGGATCTCGACCAACTCCTAGACGATTTCGTCAACAGTAACAGCGATTTGCGACGGGCCTCGCTCTACCGCCAGTATCGAACCGCAGTCGACCGCATGATCCCCGACTCCAATCGCATGGGCGCGCTGTTCGAGCAACTCACCGAGGCCGAGAACGAGTACTTCGATGAAACGTCCGAAGAATCGCTCGATCTCGCCAGCCAACTGGAAACGGTGATGCTGGTCGTCACCGTCATCGGCGTCCTGTTGGCGATCGCCCTGGGAATCCTGCTCAACCGCAATATCGCCGGCCCCCTGAAGGGCGTCTCGACCCTGTTGTCGAGCGTGGCCAAGGGGAATTACTCAGCGAACGTCGACTCCAAGACGGCCCGTCGCGGGGATGAGATCGGCACCCTGGCCAAGGCGACTGAGACTCTGATCAGCAATATGCGCCATGTCATTGCCGATCTCTCCCACAACGCGCAAACGGTCGCCTCCTCGGCTACCGAGCTGGCCACCGTCAGCACCCAATCCGCGCACAGCGTGCAAGAGATGTCGAGCCGCACCACGACCGTGGCCGCCGCCGCCGAGGAGGCCAGCGCCAACACCGCGTCCGTGGCCGCAGCGATGGAGCAGACGACCAACAGCCTGGCGTCGGTGGCGAGTGCGACCGAACAGATGAGCGCGACCATCGGCGAGATCGCAGCCAGTTCCGAGAAGGCACGCACGATCAGCGGCGATGCCGGCGCGCAAGCCAATGATGTCTCGCTGCTGATGCACCAGCTCGGTCAGGCCGCCCAGGAGATCGGGCAGGTCACCGAAACCATCACCGAGATCTCCTCGCAGACCAATCTGTTAGCCCTCAACGCCACCATCGAGGCGGCGCGCGCCGGCTCTGCGGGCAAGGGCTTCGCGGTGGTCGCCAACGAGATCAAGGAACTGGCCAAGCAGACCGCGACCGCGACCGAGGACATCAAGCTCAAGATCAGCAGCGTTCAGAACAGCGCCGGTGGCGTGATCACCGATATCGAGAAGATCACCGGCGTGATCGGCGAGGTCGGGCACCTCGTCTCCGGCATCGCCACGGCGATCGAGGAGCAGGCCGCCGTGACCCAGGATGTCGCCGGCAACATCGCCCAGGCTTCGGAAGGGGTGCGCGTGGCCAACGACCAGGTCGCCGAGATTTCAAGCGTCTCCGGATCCATCGCCCAGGATCTGGCCAGCGTGACCAACGCCACCAACGAGATCCGCGCCGGTGGCGAGCAGGTCAAGGAGAGTTCACAAGAACTCTCGCGCCTGGCCGAGCAACTGCAGAGCTTGGTCAAACAGTTCGTGGTCTGATCCACACCCCTTGATTCGCACCCCTTGAGGGGTCATCGCTGTTCGGGACGTTCTCCATGCAAGACTCGATGCAAGACTCGAAGCCGTCGAACGAGAAGGAATTGGTCGCCTGTTTTAACCTCTGCCGAGGGGTGTTCGGGATCAGCGCCCAGCTCGTGCAAGAGGTGATCAAGGTCGGAGAGCTGACCCAGGTCTATGGCGCGCCCGACGAGGTGGTCGGGATTCGTAATCTGCGCGGTCGCATCGTCACCGTCATCGATATGGCCGCGCATCTGACCATCGGTCGCGTCGAGATGGGGCCGGAAACCCGTCTCCTGATCATGGAGCATCAGCACGAGCACTACGGCTTCCTGGTCGACAGCCTCATCGAGGCGATCACCCTCCAGCGCGATCAGATCGAACCCGTGCCGAGCAGTCTCGATCCGGCCTTGCGCTCGCGCCTGCTCGGCGTCTGGCGACAAGACGATAACCTGACCGCCCTACTCGAGCCCGATGTGCTGTTCACTTGGCCGGATGTATAAATAAATGAAAGTTCTGGTTGCGGATGATTCCAGTCTGTTCCGCCGTATCATCACCGAGGCACTGAAGCCCCTTCCAGGCATCGAGACGATCGACCAGGCGCCGAACGGGCGCCTGGCCCTGCTCAAGGTGCAAGAGCTGCAGCCCGACCTGCTGACACTGGACATGGAAATGCCGGAAATGGACGGCATCGCGGTCTTGGACGCGCTGAAGAAGCTCCCCAATCCGCCGGTCGTCATTGTCGTCAGTGCCCTGACCAAAAAAGGCGGGCATCTGGCCATCAAGGCCATGCAGCATGGGGCCTTCGACTTCATCACCAAGCCCGCCACCGCCAGCCCCGAGCAAAGCCTCGAGGCACTGCGGGCGGAACTGGCGCCACGCCTGAAGTCGCTCTCGGTGCGGTTCAACGTGCGCAACATCCTGCGCGCGCAACAGCGCACGCCCGCAAGCGCCCCCAGTGCGGGGGCCGGCACAACCCAGGGTACAACTCCAGGCGCGGCGCCGGGATCAAGCCCAGGCCCCACGTCCAACCTGGCTGCGAATCAGGCTCCACAGCAGACGCCCGGCCGCCCGGCGCGGCTCGCCCCGCCCGAGATGCTGCTGATCGGCATCTCCACCGGCGGCCCCAATGCCCTGGATTGCTTGATCCCGGCCTTGCCGGCGACGCTCGGGGTGCCGGTGCTCATCGTCCAACACATGCCGCCGCTGTTCACCAAATCGCTCGCCGAGCATCTGGCCGTGAAGAGTGCGCTCAAGGTCTGCGAGGCAGAGCACGACACCGTCGCCGAGGCCGGCACCGTCTACATCGCCCCCGGCGGGCACCACATGCGCGTGGCCAATGGCGCCAATGGGCAGATCATCATCCAGATCACCGACGCGGCGCCGGAGAACCACTGCCGCCCGTCCGTCGACTATCTCTTTCGCTCGGCCGCGAACCAGTTTCCCGGCCGCGCGATGGCGGTGATCATGACCGGCATGGGCAGCGATGGCACCCTGGGATTACGCCTGCTGAAACGCCACGGCTGCTTCGTCATCGCCCAGGACGAGGCCACCTGTGTCGTCTATGGCATGCCGAAGATCGCCGTCGAGGCGGGCGTCGTCGATAGCGTGCTGCCGCTCGGCGCCATCGCCGAGCGCGTGGTGGCGACCATCAAGGGACGCCATCGGTGAGTATTCCGCCGCTGAAAGGTGACGAGCTGCCAGCCTGGAGCGAGTACATCGCCAAGAGCTGTGGCGTGCGCCTGGACAGCAACAAGGGCTATCTGATCGAGTCCCGCTTGGGCGCGCTCATGCGCGAGACCGGCGCGAGTACCTGGACAGAGCTGCTGCGCAAGGTCAAGATCGACCCGACCCGACAGCTGCATGCCAAGGTCATCAGCGCCATCACCACCAATGAGACCTCGTTCTTCCGCGATCAGGCGCCGTTTCAGCTCTTGCGGCACAAACTGCTGCCGGAGCTGATCGATCGCCGCCAACAAGAGCGCGCCAAGCCCATCCCGATCCGCATCCTCAGCGCCGCCTGTTCCACCGGCCAAGAGATCTACACCACGGCCATCGTGCTCAAGGAACTGCTCGAAGACTTCGACGGCTATGACATCCGCATCCTGGGGCTGGATGTCTCCCAAGAGGCCGTCGCCCAGGCCAGTTATGCCCACTTCAGCCAGCTCGAACTGGCGCGCGGCATCTCGCCGCAACAACTCACGCGCTATTTCGAGCCGGTCGGCAGCAAATGGAAGGTCCGCGACGAGCTGCGCGCTACCGCGACCTTTCGCCAAGCCAATCTGCTCGAGCCGATTTCGACCCCCGGCCTCTTCGACATCATCTTTTGTCGCAATGTCGCGATCTACTTCAGCGAACCGGACAAGATCCGCCTGTTCAAGAACCTCGGCCGCGTCCTTGCGCGCCAAGGCGCGCTGATCATCGGCAGCACCGAGTCCATCACCACGCTGTGCCCGGAATGGGAACCGCAGCGCTATCTGCGCACCCTGTACTACACCAAGAAGCAGCCATAAGACATCGCCTCGAGCGCGCTCAAACCTGCTGGCGGATAGCCGCCTTCAGGGCGTTGAACTCGACCGGCTTGTGCAGGATGAGCGTCGGCTCGCCCCAATGATTCAGCGGTGGATCCCAATGTGCCTGTTGGCCGGTCATCAGGATCACCGGTAGATCCGGATACTGCTTGACTAGGCGCGCATGGAGATCGAGGCCGTCCATCACCGGCATAGCGATATCGGACAGCACCAGGTCGATGGGCGCCGCCTGGCGCGCGAGCCGATCGAGGGCCGCCTCGCCATGATCCACCGTCTCGACCGTGATGCCATCGGCCTTCAAGACGCGCGACAAGGCATCGCGCACGCGACGGTCATCCTCGACCAAGAGCACGCGCGGCGATTCACCAGCCGTGCGCGCCGAGGGTGCGGTCTCGGCCATCGCCAGCGCGCCCTTCTCCTTGCTGGGCCGCGCCGGCGAGCGCGCGGGCGATTCCGCCAGCCCCTCCGCCGACGGCGCTGCCAGTTCCCCACTCGGCCTCTCATCGCGCGCCTCGGCGGCGGCCTGCTCGGCCGCCAGCGGCCTCTCGCTCGCCGGTAGCAGCAGCCGGAAACAACTGCCAGCGCCCGGCACCGACTCGACGTTCAAACCAGCCTGGGTCCGGGATACGAATTCGCTGACCATGAACAGCCCGAAGCCATGACCACGGCTCTTGGCCTTGGTGGTGAACAAGGGCATGAAGATCTTGTCGACCAGCTCCGGCGGCATCCCACTGCCGGTGTCGCTGACGCGAATCTCAACGCAGTCCATGGCTGGCAAGTCGCCGACGATGAGCGGGCTTGCCGCCTCCCAGCGTACGGGCCGAGCGGCAATGGTCAGCGTGCCGTCGCCCTCAATCGCATCGCGCGCGTTGAGCGACAGGTTGAGCAGGGCCGATTGCAGGAAGGCGCGGTTGCTGAAGGCTCGCACGCCCGCCGCGATCTTCAGCTCGAGCCGGATACGCGCGGGCAAGACCTGCTCGATGATCTGCGACAGCTCGCCGATGGCATCAGCAATATCGATCAGCTCGAGCGGGATCTTCCCCGAACCGCTCATGGTGAGCATGCCCGAGGTGAGCACCTTGGCCTGGCCCAGGGCGCTCAGGGTCTCGGCGATGACCTGATCGACCTCGGGATCGGCGGCATTCTGTGCATGCAGCGTGCTGGCGATGAAGAACAGATTGGCATCGATCACGCCGAGCAGATTATTGAAATCGTGCGAGACGCCACTGGCAAGATGGCCGATGGTCTCGCGCTCACGCGCCTGCACCAGATTCTCCTGCAGATGCTGGCGGTAGCGCACGGCGGCGATACGCTGCGCGATCAGGCGCAACAGTTGGCTCTGCCCGAGGTCGAGCTGACGGAGCGTGCTCGCGCCACCGAGGGTCAGCAAGAACCGTTCTGGATGACCATCCGGGGTCAGGGAATCCAACACCAACCCGATCATCACTGCCTCCTCGGGCGCCGCCACCAGGATCGGGCTGCCCTGCTCGGCGCAGGCCCTGGCAACCAGCGTCGATGGCAGGCTCTGGAGCGCGCGCTCGTCGTCGCCCGGAACCGCCGACAGCAGCTCCTCGACGCGCGCATCATGCATCCGCCAGACAGCGGCGGCCTCCAGTCTCAGCGTGCGCCGCGCGAGCCGCAGCAGGGACTCGATCTGCTCGGCGTAGGGCTGCGACAGATTGAGCACATCGATCATGTGCTCCAACTGCGCCGCGTAATCCGCCAGCTCCTGCTCGGCGAGGCGCTGGCGTTCACGCGCGTCATGGAGTTCGGTCACATTCTCGACCATCGCCAGGGCCAAGGGCTCGGCATCGGAGCAGGTCGACAGCAACGAGATGCGCAGATCCACCCAAACCATCTTGCCATCGGCGCGCAAGTAGCGGCAGGTGAACCGATGCATGGGTTGCCGGCCGGCAAACAGCTCGCTAAAGGCCTCCAGGGCCTCGCGCAGATCATTGGGGTGCGTGAGTTCATCCAAGCGCATGTGGGTCAACACCTCGGCCTTGGTCCCGAGGAGCAGCACCAACGCCTGATTGACCAACACCGGGCGCCGATCCCGGCCAACGAGCGCGATCCCCAGGGGCGAATGCTCGAAGATCGCGCTCAGTTGGGCCTCGCTGTGCGCGAGGCGCTGCAGCGCCAGTTCACGTTCGGTGACATCCTTGGTCGTGCCGCAGTAACCGAGCAGCCGGCCGTCCTCGGCGAGGACCGGGCCGCCGTCGGTGGCCAGCCACAAGAGCCCGCCAGTGCGATGCCGGCAAGGGGCGATGAAGTCCTGGAACGGCTGCTTCCGCGCGATGATGTCCGCCGCCTTCGCGCCGAGATCTCCGGCTTCGGGCTCGGCGATACAGACACTGTAATGCAGCCCCAACAGCTCATGGGCCGGATGCCCGAGCACGAGTTCGCAGATATCGCTGAGGTAGGTGAAACGGCCGTCCGCATCCAGCTCCCAGGCTATGGTCCGATTCTGTCGCGCGAGCGCGTCATAGCGGGCATTGCTCTGTCTGAGCGCTGCCAGCGAATGCGCGCGCTGCTCGCCGGCGACCAGGATGTTGGCAAACAGTTGCAGGAATTGGATCTCGACGGTGCTCCAATGGCGCGGCGCCCGCACCATCTCGGCGCCGACGAAGCCGAACAGGCGCCCCTCGAGCTGCAGCGGCGCCAGCAGCAGCGATTGCACCTGTTGCGTCTCGGCGAGGCGCCGTTCCATGGCCCAACCGCTGTCGCCGAACTCGGCGACATCGGAGATCATCACCGGCTCGCCGACGGCGAGCTGCGCCATCATCATCGGGATCTTGGCGGTCGGCAGACCGAGATACTGCGCTTGAATCGACTCGATCCCAGCCGCGCTCCACTCGTTGACCGCCTCCACCTCATGACCGTCCGTGCTCAGGTGAAACAGATAACAGCGATCGGCCTGGATGAAGCCACCGACACGGGCCAGGGCCTGCTCGCAGGCGCTCTGGTTGCTCTCATCCGAGACGCTGACGAAGCCGGTGGCGAGCGTGAGCAGCTCGCTGACCATAGCCTCGCGCTCGGCGAGCGCGATCTCGGCCTGCTTACGCTCGGTGATATCGCGGCCAACGCCGATGATGCCGATGACCTCGCCGCTGCTGTTGCGGATCGCCGTGTTCGACCATTGCAGCCAGCGCCAGCCGCGCACCGTGCGCTCGCGTTGCTCCAGGCTGCAGCGATAAGGCGGCGCATACAGTGACTGCATCGCCGCCGCGACGGACGCCCGATCGTGCGGATGCACCGAGGGCATGAAGGTGTTGCCCAACAGCTCGTCTTCGGTGTGCCCGAAGGTTCGGCAATAGGACGGGCTGACGAACTCGAAGCAGCCCTGCACGTCGACGCGCACGATCAGATCCTCGACGTTCTCGACCATCAGCCGGTAGCGTTCCTCCTGCTGGCGCAGCGAGGCCTCGGTGCGACGCAGCTCGGTGACATCCAGGCAGGTGCCAACCAGGCGCTCGGGCGTGCCCTCGGCGTCAAGGTGCAGGCGCCCTTGTTGCAGCAGGGTGCGCGCAACGCCGTCCGGGCCGAGGATGCCATGCTCGAGCTGCAGGATACTCGGCGAGGCCGCGTTGAGCCCGGCGATGGTCTCGCGCACGCGCGCGCGGTCGGGGCTCGCGACCACGCCCAAGAAGGTCTCATGCGTGGCCTCGATGGCGCCGGGCGCGAAGCCGAACAGGCGAAAGGTCTCGTCGGACCATTGCGCCTGGCCGCTGCGCAAGTCGATTTCCCAACTGCCGACATGGGCAATGGCCTGCGCCTCTTGCAGGCGCGCCTCGCTCAGGCGCAGGCGCTCCAGGGTCTCGA
>NZ_JCAQIA010000083.1:0-1635 GCF_059621085.1 Halochromatium sp. NSM3
TAGCGAAATTCCTTGTCGGGTAAGTTCCGACCTGCACGAATGGCGTAACGATGGCGGCACTGTCTCCACCCGAGACTCAGTGAAATTGAAATCGCTGTGAAGATGCAGTGTACCCGCGGCTAGACGGAAAGACCCCGTGAACCTTTACTACAGCTTCACACTGAACTTTGAACCTGCTTGTGTAGGATAGGTGGGAGGCTTTGAAGCCGGAACGCTAGTTTCGGTGGAGCCAACCTTGAAATACCACCCTGGCATGTTTGGAGTTCTAACCTCGTCCTGTTATCCAGGACAGGGACCGTGTGTGGTGGGTAGTTTGACTGGGGCGGTCTCCTCCCAAAGAGTAACGGAGGAGCGCGAAGGTACCCTCAGCGCGGTCGGACATCGCGCAGTGCGTGCAAAGGCGTAAGGGTGCTTGACTGCGAGACAGACACGTCGAGCAGGTGCGAAAGCAGGTCTTAGTGATCCGGTGGTTCTGTATGGAAGGGCCATCGCTCAACGGATAAAAGGTACTCCGGGGATAACAGGCTGATACCGCCCAAGAGTTCACATCGACGGCGGTGTTTGGCACCTCGATGTCGGCTCATCACATCCTGGGGCTGAAGTCGGTCCCAAGGGTATGGCTGTTCGCCATTTAAAGTGGTACGCGAGCTGGGTTTAGAACGTCGTGAGACAGTTCGGTCCCTATCTGCCGTGGGCGTCGGAGATTTGAGAGGATCTGCTCCTAGTACGAGAGGACCGGAGTGGACGTACCTCTGGTGTTCCGGTTGTCACGCCAGTGGCATTGCCGGGTAGCTAAGTACGGACGGGATAACCGCTGAAAGCATCTAAGCGGGAAGCCTTCCTCAAGATGAGATCTCCCTGGGCACTTGATGCCCCTGAAGGGCCGTTGAAGACGACAACGTTGATAGGCGGGATGTGAAAGCGCAGTAATGTGTGAAGCTAACCCGTACTAATTGCCCGTGTGGCTTGACCATATAACACCCAAGCAGTTTGAGGGTGTGCGGTCATCACAATGACATGACGACATAGCCTGGAACTTTCCTGAATTGGTGATCCTTTGGATCACACCCAGTTTGCCTGGCGGCCATGGCGAGTAGGAACCACCCGATCCCATCTCGAACTCGGAAGTGAAACTGCTCAGCGCCGATGGTAGTGTGGGGCTTCCCCATGCGAGAGTAGGTCACTGCCAGGCTCTTATTGCAAAACCCCGATCGGTCAGCCGGTCGGGGTTTTTTTTGCCTGGCATCTGGGGCAGCACCGCGGGCCCTCTGGGTCCAACACCAGGGCGCCAGGATCCTTCGGGCCTTACCCCGAAAACCGCCGGGTCGTTCGCGAACGACCCGTACAGGGACGGGGCATGAATCTCACTCCCTCTCCGTCAGGAACACCCGCGGACGGCTCCACGCGGGCTCAAGCCTGCCTCGAACCCCCCGTACGGGCGCTTCGAGAAGCGCCCCTGCCAACCCCACCCCCACCGCATCCACGAGATACCGTACGGGTCGTTCGCGAACGACCCGTACAGGGACGGGGCATGAAACTCACTCCCTCTCCGTCAGGAACACCCGCGGACGGCTCCACGGGGGCTCAAGCCTGCCTCGAACCCCCCGTACGGGCGCTTCGAGAAGCGCCCCTGCC
>NZ_JCAQIA010000047.1:0-22516 GCF_059621085.1 Halochromatium sp. NSM3
ATCCTCGCGCCGCCTGCTTCCATGCCCGCTTCACGCTGGAGGCCATCGTCCACTGGCTCTACCGGCATGACCGCGATCTGCAGCCGCCCGACGACAACAACCTCGGCGCGTTGCTGCACGCGACCAGCTTCCAGCAGCTGGTTCCGCAGGCGATCTACCTGAAGGCCCGGCTGATCCAAACGCAAGGCAACGAGGCCGTCCACAACCCGCGCCCGGTGCGCGAGCAGGACGCGCTGCAGGTGGCCAAGGAACTGCACCACATCTGCTACTGGCTGGTGCGCACCTACACCCCCGAGGCCCCGCGCACCGGGGCCGCCTGGAGCGACGAGCACATCCCGCCAACAGCCGACAGCCAAGCCGCCGTCCCGCGCACCGAGCTGGAGACCCTCGAGGCCCAACTCGCGGTCCAACAGGCCGAAGCGCTCAAGCAGCAGCAGGAGCGTGACGCCCTCGATGCCGAGGTCCAAGCCCTGCGCACCCGCCTCGCCGAGGTCCGTGCCGCCGCCGAGCAGGTGCCCGATACCCACGACTACTCCGAGGCCGACACCCGCCTGTATCTGATCGATACCGAGCTGCAGCGCGCCGGCTGGGCGCTGGATCGGCCCAACAACCGGGAAGTCGAAGTGACGGGCATGCCCACGACCCAGGGCATCGGATACGCCGACTACGTGCTCTGGGGCGACGACGGCAAACCGCTTGCGGTGGTCGAGGCCAAGAAGACCAGCGTCGACCCGCACAGCGGCCAGCAGCAGGCCAAGCTCTATGCGGATGGCCTGGAGCAGATGCACGGCCAACGCCCGCTGATCTTCACCAGCAATGGTTACCGCACCTGGCTCTGGGACGACCAAGCCTACCCGCCACGGCAGGTCGCCGGCTTCTACAGCAAGGAAGCACTGGCCAGGCTGATCCTGCGCCGCAGCCAGCGTCAAGCCTTGGACGTCACCCAGATCAAGGACGCCATCGCTGGGCGCTACTACCAGAAGCGCGCCATCGGCAGCCTCTTCGCCCAGTTCAGCGCCGCCCTGCGCAAGGCGCTGTTGGTGATGGCCACCGGGACCGGCAAGACCCGCACCGCCATCGCCCTGGTCGATGTGCTGCAACGCGCCGGTTGGGCCAAGCGGGTGCTGTTCCTGGCCGATCGCGTCTCCCTGGTCCGTCAAGCCTGCAATGCCTTCAAGGCCCACCTGCCGGAATCGAGTCCGGTCAACCTGGTCACCGAGAAGGACACCGAGGGCCGGGTCTACGTCTGCACCTATCCGACCATGATGGGCCTGATCGACCAGACCCAGGGCCGGGAGGCCCGCTTCGGCGTCGGCCATTTCGACCTGATCATCATCGACGAGGCCCACCGCTCGGTCTATCAGAAGTACGGCGCGATCTTCCGCTATTTCGACAGCCTGCTGGTCGGCCTCACCGCCACCCCGCGCGAGGAGGTGGACAAGAACACCTATGCGCTCTTTGACCTGGAGCCTGGCGTGCCGACCGACGCCTATGAGCTGGAGCAAGCGGTCAACGACGGCTTCCTGGTCCCACCCCGTGTTCAGCAGGTCGATCTCAAGTTCCCGCGTGAAGGCATCGACTACGACAGCCTCAGCGACGAGGAGAAGGCGCAGTGGGAGGCGCTGGATTGGGGCGATGAGGTCGAGCCGGACAGCCTGCCGGAGCGGGTCAATGCCACAGCGATCAATAGTTGGTTGTTCAATCAGGACACCGTCGACAAGGTGCTGCAACATCTGATGGAGCACGGCCATAAGGTCGCGGGCGGCGACCGGCTGGCCAAGACGGTGATCTTCGCCCGCAATCACGAGCATGCGGTCTTCATCGAGCAGCGCTTCAATCAGCACTACCCGCACCTAAAGGGCCAATTCGCCCGTGTCATCGACAACTACGCGAGCTACGCCGAGACCCTGATCGAGGACTTCTCGCAGCCAGACAAGCCCCCGCACATCGCCATTTCGGTGGATATGCTCGATACCGGCATCGATGTGCCCGAGATCGCCAACCTGGTCTTCTTCAAGCCGGTCTACTCGAAGATCAAGTTCTGGCAGATGATCGGCCGTGGGACCCGGCTCTGTCCCAACCTGTTCGGCCCCGGCGAGGACAAGCAGGACTTCCGCGTCTTCGACGTCTGCTTCAACTTCGACTTCTTCCGCGAGCACCCCGAGGGCATCGAGGCCAGCGGCAGTGCGCCGCTGGGGACGCGGCTGTTCCGCGCCCGTGTGCAACTGCTCGGCCACATCCAGACCACACCGGACCTGGACCCGGATGCCGACCTGTTGATCGCGCTCAGCGATGACCTGCATGCGGAGGTGGCGGCGATGAACCGCGACAACTTCATCGTGCGCATGCACCTGGAGCAGGTCGAGCGCTTCCAGGATCGGGCGTCCTGGGACGATCTCAGCGAATCCGACCGCGAGACCCTGCAGCGCGAGGTGGCGACGCTGCCCTCCGAGCATGAGACCGATGACCTCGAGTCACGGCTGTTCGATCTGACCGCGCTGCGGATGCAGCTGGCCCATGCCGAGACCGATCCAGCGACCTTCGAGCGCCTGCGCCAGCGTATGGTGGAGATCGCGATGCTGCTAGAGGAGAAGACGGCGATCCCAGCGGTCAACGACCAGCTCGGCTACCTGAGCGCACTGCAGGAGGCGGCCTTCTGGGAGGGGATCGGCCTGAGTCAGCTCGAAGAGCTACGGCTGCGACTGCGCGGCCTCATGCCCTTCCTGGACAAAACCAAGCGCAAGATCGTCTACACCGATTTCAAAGATGAAGTGCTCGGCGTCCGCGACGAAGCGACCGTCGCGATCCCGACGATGACCGGCGTGCAGTACGAGAAGAAGGTCAAGGACTACCTGACCAATCACCTGGACCAGATCGTCATCCACCGGCTACGGACCAATCAGCCGCTGACACCGATGGACCTGGAGAGCCTGGAGACCACCCTGGTCAAGATCGGCGAAGACGACGGCGAGACGCTACTCTCGGGACTGTTGGAGCGCAGCGGCACACCCTCACTGGTGCACTTCGTGCGAAGTCTGGTTGGCATGGACCGACAGGCGGCCCAGAACGCCTTCTCCCAGTTCCTCAGCGACCGCAGCCTCACATCAGCGCAAATGCGCTTTATCGAGCTGATCATCGACCAGCTCACGGCCCGGGGGGTGATAGAGGCCGCCGCGCTCTACGAGCCGCCTTTCAGTCACCTGCACGCCGGAGGACCGGATGAGCTGTTCGCTGGGCGCGAGAACGTGATCGACGGGGTGTTTGAGACGCTCAAGGCGTTGGAGCCGGAGCGGTTGGCGGCGGCCAGCTAACGTCTGACACTCTGCAGTGAATCGAAAACCCTACGTAGCCCACATTGATAGCCAGTAGGCGTAGCGCATCGGCGAGCTGCCCCTTGCTCGCCTTCTCGATGAGCTGTTCCGCGTAGCCGATAGAAGCGGCAAGCGTGTAGGAATGGTCCATCGTTATCGCGAGCGACAAGACCCAGGAAAAGGCAATGACCGCCTCACGGTTATCGGTTCGCTCGCCTATCAGTTCGCAGCACAAGCATCCGCCGGCAACGATGCGTTGCATCGCGTCCTTGGAGGCACGAGACCCCAATTTTCATCGAGTTCAGGTTCTTTTTCTCAGCGCAACGCTCAGAGATAGGTCGCACAAGAGAAGCCCTGGCTCATAACACCTGCAAGATTTCACAGTCATTCGGGCGATTTTCCCTGAGACCTGTGAGCATGAGGTCAGTAATAAGAAAGAAGGAGCACCCTGTTGGTCCATACCCGGTGGGGGGGGAGGGGACCCGGCACGGTTGGTCATGTTGACAGAAACCCTTGGGTACGGCAGCCGCATCGGTCGCCGCACGTCCCACCTACCCATGAGGGCTATACAGAATGCACGAGCCAACACACACCACCACCACGCCGGACCCTGACCTCGAGATCAAGCGTGAGCGTCGTAAGGCGCGCTATGCCAGCGCCGACATGGCCATCGGCCTGTACACAAACCTGTTCTTTTTCAAGGAGATCCTAAGTCGTCATGCGCTTGACACTGAGCCCCTAGACAATAACCGCGACGCAAAAGCGATCCTCGAGGAGGAGCGTTGGCCGCATCGCACGCTGTTGATCGATGCCGTCGAGTCATGCCTGCGCTACCGGCTCGCTCGGGACATGGCTGAACGCTTCAAGGCCCTGAAGCCGGAACAACCCGATCAGCTGGAACTCTGGGAGTGTCTAGGTGGAATATCGGTTTTGCGTCCGATCTCGTTGCGACGGCGGTTGATCTCAGCCTCGATCGCACGCAGCTCCTTGTCAGCGACCACTAAGAAGTTCCCCGAGCCACAGGCCGGATCGAAGACCCGGATGCGAGCGATCCGGTTGCGCAGATTGAGCAGCTTGCGTGGGTTGTCGCCGGCCTCCTCTTTCTCGCGCAGTTCATCGAGAAACAGCGGATTGAGCACTTTCAGGATGTTCGGCACGCTGGTGTAGTGCATCCCTAGCTTCCCGCGCTCCTCGTCCTCGGCGACGGCCTGAATCATCGAGCCGAAGATGTCGGGATTGATCTTCTGCCAGTCGAGATGGCCGATGTGGATCAGATAGGTCCGGGCGATCTTGCTGAAGCGCGGTACCTCGACGCTGTGGGAGAACAGGCCGCCGTTGACGTAGGGGAAGGTATTGGCCCAACGCGGCACCTGCTCGGCTTGCCGCTTGATCGCCGGAAGGTTCATGGTGCGGAACAGTGCGCTGATGACCGCGTGGGTGTTCGAGGAGTCGCGCGCGTTCATCTGCTCGATAGTCTTGGTGAACAGCCCTTTGTCGGCGAAGATGTCGGTGTCTTCGGCGAAGAAGCAGAAGATCAGCCGCGCCATGAAGTGGTTTATCTCCGCGCGGCGCGCCTCCGTGCCCCAGTCCGGGTTGTCCTTGAGCAGTTCGACATAGAGCCGGTTCAGTCGGCCGGTGGCCTTGATACCGTCTGCGGTGACGCCCAGTACCTCCGGGCGGTCGACATCCGCGACAGCGCAAATGTCTCCTTGACAGTCGCCGAGCGTGAACCTAGCATACGTCGGCCTTATCAGCAGTAGACTCCGCTTCATGGATCTTTCTCAGATTCGAGCGCCTGTGGCTGACGATGTCAAGGCTGTCGACACGCTCATCATCGACCGCCTCCAGTCCAGCGTCGTGCTCATCAATCAGATCGGCCACTATATCGTGAGCAGTGGTGGCAAGCGGTTGCGTCCGCTGCTCGTGCTGCTCGCGGCGCGTGCCTGCGGCTATGCGGGCGCGCGGCATCTCGATGCGGCGGCGATCGTCGAGTTCATCCACACCGCCACCCTGTTGCACGACGATGTGGTCGACGGCTCCGAGCTGCGCCGTAACCGGAATACCGCCAACAGCGTCTGGGGCAATGAGGCGAGTGTCCTAGTCGGCGACTTCCTCTACGCCCGTGCCTTCGAGATGATGGTCGATGTCGGCAATCTGCGGGTCATGGAGGTCATGGCCGGCGCCACGGCACGCATTGCCGAAGGCGAGGTGCTGCAACTGCTCAACGCCAACGATGCCGATACCGACGAGTCGCGCTACATGGAGGTGATCCAGCGTAAGACGGCGACCCTGTTCGAGGCCGGGACGCGGCTTGGCGCGGTGATCACCGAGGCCTCGGCGGAGATCGAGTCGGCCATGGCGAGTTATGGGCTGCATCTTGGCATCGCCTTCCAGTTGGTCGACGACGCACTCGATTACATGTCGGACGATGGCACCATCGGCAAGAAGATTGGCGATGATCTCGATGAAGGTAAGCCGACCCTGCCGGTGATCCGTGCGATGGAGGTCGGTACCGAAGCGCAGCGCAAGCTGTTGCGCCACGCGATCGAGGAGGGCGGCCGGCAGCATATCGATGCTGTCATCGAAGCCATTGTCGAGACCAAGGCGATCGACTATACTGCGGAACTTGCTCGCTGGCATGCAGAAGCGGCTAAACAGGCACTCAATGCGGTGCCAGCGTCGCCCAGTAGAGATTCAATGGCCGCCACAGCGGACTTCGCCGTCGCGCGGACCTATTGACAGAGCGCCTTCCCCAGGCGTTCGAACAGAGTATCGGGGTGTAGCTCAGCCTGGTAGAGCACTGCCTTCGGGAGGCAGGGGCCGGAGGTTCGAATCCTCTCACCCCGACCAATACTTGATGACACCTACTCGAACAACGGGATGCTCAAGGCAAAGATGCCGGCGATGGGCGAGAGCTGGCTCTCGTGCATGATCATCAAGGTGTTTTCGGTCTTGTGCTGCGGTCCCGGCGGGATGATGATCGCGAACTCGCCTTCTTCCAGATGGAACTCGTGGATTTCACGATGCCCTTCCGACGTCGTACATTGGCTTGAGCGGTAGGCATCATCCTCGCCGTAGACGAGGCGGTTGTACACCTTGAAGAGGGTATAGAGGCTCAGACCTCCGGGGAAGCTGGGCCAACGCGCGGGGATCGACCGCGTCTCCTCATCGACCTGCTGGCCCGCAGCTTCGGCGGCGGCAATGGCGGCGGCAAGCGGCTCGGCGAGCAACGAGTGACCTTGACTGGGCAGCGGCTCCTGCTTTTCGCGGGCTTGCTGAAAGGTCTCGAGCACCTGCTGAAAGTCGTCGAAGCCGCGCAGCGGATAATCGATATGCCGCAGTTCCTGGGGCGCAAAGCTGCCGTTTTCCCAACCATGGATCACACGCAGGATCAAATGGCGGCGTTTCATTGGGCGCACGACCAGCAGGTGTAGCATGATGTGGATATGCAGCAGCCGCTCGACGGCATCGTTGGTAAATGCTTCGTAGGGAGCCGCGAAGATCTCATGCAGGCGCCCAGGGACATGTTCCCGAGCTTCTTGATAGGTCATGATCGATTCCAAGTGGTATGACTCGGTGGCCCAATATTCATCAGCCCAGTATTCGCCAGTCCACTAAGCCTGGCAAGCGCGTCAGCGCCACGCATGGATGGCTGACCTAGCGTTCGCCCTTCAGCAGGAGGCGGCCTAGGTCTTCGAGGAGCTTGACGATGCTCTCGGCGCTCATTTGATAGGGATTGAATTCAGTGCCGATGGAATACTGCGTGATCGTGGTTCGGACTGCTTCGGTCCAGGGAACATAGGCCATGCTCCAGGCGCTGAAGAGACGTTGGCTCACCTCGCCATAGGCGAGCAGCTGGGCATTGCGATGGCGCTGATCGCAGCAGATCCGGGAATAGATATGGTTGACGGTGGCGCGTGAGCCCTCGAGACATTGCAAGAAATAGTCGCTATTGAAGAGCAGCACTCCGGAGACGGCCTGCTTTGCATTGTTTTTGCGGGAGACTTCGAGAATATCATTGATCTCCTCGCTCCCGATATGTTTAACCAATTCACTGCAATAAACGATGCGTGTCAACGGCATGGCGGTTTTTCTCCGGTAAATTATCGAGCGCGGCTAGTCTCTGTCAAGGCTGTTATGGCCCGTGCTTTCAAGCTCGGGAATGGGCGTTCTCGAGCGAGACGTAGGCCAGCGCAAGCGTTGATAGGCAGTCGCGAGCTGATCGCCAAGCACCAGCAGGCAGGGCGTCAGGACCAAGGTTAGCAGGGTCGCGAAGCTGAGTCCGCCGACGATGGCACTGGCGAGCTGCGTCCACCATTGCGTTGAGGGCGCGCCGAAGCTGATGTCGCGCCCCAGCAGGTCGACGTTCATCGACAGGACCATCGGCATCAGTCCAAGTACCGTGGTAAATGCGGTCAGGAACACCGGCCGCAGGCGTCGGCGGCCGGTCTCCAAGGCTGCGGCGATCGCATCCAGGCCCTCGCCTCGAAGGCGGTTGTAGGTGTCGATCAGGACGATGTTGTTGTTCACGACGATGCCGGCGAGCGCGATGATGCCGAGGCCGACCATCACGATGCCGAAAGGCTGGCCGGTGATCAGCAGTCCCATCAAGACGCCAGCGGTCGAGAAGACAATGGCCGAGAGCACCAGGATGGCCTGATACAGGCTATTGAACTGCGTCACCAACACTAGGGCCATGAGGAAGAGGGCGCTGATGAAGGCCTGGCTCAGGAAGGTCGCCGCCTCGCGCTGGTCGGCGTCTTCACCCTTGAAGCGGAGGCTGACCGCCGGATCGACCGGCTGCTCGGCGAGGGCCTCGCGCAGGCGTTGTAACTGGCTGTCGACGAGTTCGCCCTCGGCGACGTCGGCCTGCACGGTGATCGCCCGGCGCCCATCGACACGATGCAGGGTGCCCACCTTAGGCGCGGGCTTGACCTCGACGAAATTGCTGATCGGCACCATGCCCTTGGCGGTTGGCACGGCCAGGCTGTCGAGCTGCCCAAGATTGCGCTCCCCATAGGGGAATCGCACCCGGATATCAACCTCATCATCACTGTCATCCGGCCGGTACTCGGAGATCTGGATGCCCTGGGTGACCATCTGCACCGCATTGCCGAGCAGGGCGACATTGGCGCCGTAGCGGGCCGCGCGCTCGCGGTCCACCTCGAGTCGCCATTCGATGCCGGGCAGCGGGCGGTCGTCCTCGACATCGGCGAAGCCGCCGAGGCGCTCGATGATCGCGCGTACGTGCTCGACCTCGCGCGGAATGCGGCTGGTCTCGCGGGCACTGAGTTCGACTTGAATGGGCTTGCCCTCCGAGGGGCCGCCCTCGGCCTTGCGCGTCTCGACGCGAATGCCGGGGATCTCGGCGGTGCGCGCGCGGATGTCCTCGAGGATCAGCTCGGCCGGGCGGCGTTGATCCCAATCGGTGAATTCCAGTTGAATGGTCCCGATCAGATCCTCGGCGCCGCCCCCTTGTCCGGAGGCGCTGTTGTAGGAGCGTGCATAGACCGCCGCGAGTTCCGTCATGCCGAGGATGCGCTGCTCGACCTGACGCACAATGCGATCCTTCTCGCGGATGGAGAGGTCGCCGCGCGCGCGCACCTGCACCAGTGCCATCTCGGGTTCGACCTCGGGGAAGAATTCAACGCCCTTGCCGAACTGCGCGTAGGCGGCATAAGACCCGAGCAGCGCCAGCAGCGCCACGGCCAAGGTCTTGCCGGGATGGCGCAGCAGGGGCGCGAGCAGGGCAAGATAGCGCCGGGTGATGGCGCCGTCCTCGGGAGCGCTGGACGGCGCCTGGGGCGCGCGGGCGCTGATCGTCCAACCCAGCACGGGCACGAATATCAGAGCCATCGCCAGCGAGGCGGTGAGGGCGATCAGCACCGTGATCGGCAGATACTTCATGAACTCGCCGACCAGGCCGGGCCAGAACAGCAACGGGAAGAAGACCGAGAGCGTGGTCAGCGTCGAGGCCGTGACCGGCCAGGCCATGCGCTTGGCGGCGCCGGCATAGGCTGCGGCCGCTGGTTGGCCTGCGGCCAGGCGCCGATCGGCCAGCTCGGTGACCACGATGGCGCCATCGACGAGCATACCGACGACCAGGATCAGGCTGAAGAGGACGACGATATTGATGGTGAAGCCGAGCGCGTTCAGCACCAGGATGGCGCTCAGGAAGGAGCCCGGGATGGCGATGCCAACCAGTAGCGCCGAGCGTGGACCGAGCGCGGCAATGATCACGATCATCACCAGCAGGATGGCTGAGAGCACATTGTTTTGCAGGTCGCCGAGCATCTCGCGGATCTGGTCGGACTTATCCTGCATGTAGGCGACTTGCAAGCTTGCCGGCCAGTGCTCGCGTTCGTGCTCGACGATCTCGCGCACTGCGGCGATGGTCTCGATGATGTTGGCGCCAACCCGCTTCTTGATCTCGAGCGTAACCGCCGGTTGGCCGCCGACGCGGGCAAAGCCCTCTGGGTCCTTGAATCCACGGCGCAGGCTGGCGACGTCACCAAAGGTCACCACGCGATCGCCGACGGCCTTGACCGGCATCGACAGCATGTCGTCGATCGACTCAACCACGCCGGGTACCTTGAGCACGAGCCGTCCGGCCCCGGTATCCATGGCGCCGGCGGCGACCAGCCGATTGTTACTGCTGATGAGATCAAACAGCTCGCCATAATCGACGCGATAGGTCTGCATGATTGCCGGGTCGACGATCACCTCCATCAAGGCCTCGCGGTCGCCGCCGATATCGACCTCGAGCACGCCGGTGAGCGCCTCGATGCGATCCTTGAGATCGCGGGCGATGCGGATCAGCCCGCGCTCTGGCATCGGCCCCGAGAGGGCCACCGTCAGCACCGGGAAGAGGGCGACGTTGATCTCGTGCACGCTGGGCTCGTCGGTCGCGGCGGGCAGCTCGCTCTGGGCGATATCGACGCGTTCGCGCACATCGGCCAACGCGCGCTTACTGTCGAAACCGGCGGTGAACTCCAGCTGCACCGAGGCGCGCCCCTCGGCGGCGACGCTGGTCATCTCCTTGACGCCTTCGATCGCTTGCAGCTCCTTCTCCATCGGCCGCACCAAGAGTCGCTCGGCGTCCTCCGGCGAGATGCCGTCATGGGTCATCGCGACATAGATGATCGGCACCGTCACATCCGGCTCGGCCTCCTTCGGGATCGACTGGTAGGCGGCGAGCCCGGCGGCGAGCAGGAAGATCAGCGTGAGCAGGACCGTGCGGCTGCGTGAGAAGGCCAGATCGATGAGCGCGTTCACGACGGATCCGTGGTCGCGGTGATGGGCTCCACCTGTTCGCCTTCGGTCACGAAGCCCTGCCCCTGGGTGATGATGTGCGCCTGCGGCGGCAGCCCAGAGACCCAAACGCCCTCCATCTCGGTGCGCACCAGGGCGATCGGGTGGAAGTGCACCCGATCATCGGTATCGACGGTGCGCACCCCGATGCGGCCACTATCATCGAGGGTCAGCACCGCCGGCGAGATAAAATGCGCGCGTTCATCACCGATCTTGATGCGCAGCTCGGCGCTGACCCCACTGGCCAGGCGCAGCGCCGGATTCGGGATCTCGGCCTCGACGCGGAAACTTCGGGTCTGCGCATCGGCGACCTGGGAGAGATAGCTGAGATGGCCCTCGGCCTGGCTGCCGTCGAGCAGCGTGACGCGCACCGATTGGCCGTGTTCGAGCGCGCTCGCGCGCTGCTGAGGCACCTGGCCGACAGCCTTCAGGCGGCTGTTGTCGACCAGCTCCAGCACCTCGTCCCCCCGCTGCAGCAGGCTGCCGAGTTCGATCTCGCGGGCCTCGACCACGCCGGGGAAGGGCGCGCGGATCCGCAGCCGCTCGAGTTCGACCCGCAGGCGGGCGATCTCGGCCTCGGCGCTGGCCAGGGCAGCCTGGGTCTGCTTGATCTGGGTGCGCGCCTGCATGCCCTGACTGCCGAGCGTCTCGGAGGCACTGAGTTCGAGCTGACGGGCGGCAAGTTCGGCCTCGGCGCGCGCGAGCTGCGCGGGTCGATCCTCCTCGGCCAATTCCACCAACAGGTCGCCGGCCGCGACCAGCGCGCCTTTCTCGGCGTTTAGCCGCACGACCTTGCCGTCGGTTTCGGCTCGCAGCCTGACCCGGCGCCGCGGCTCGAGCTGCCCCTGGATCAGGATCTCGCGCTCCACGGGCTCGGCTTGGCTCCGGGTCACCAGCACCGTCATGTGCCGTTCCGGCGCTGCGGCTTCGGTCTCGATGCTGGAGGTTGCGGGCTGCGCGGTGCGCGAGGCGCCGACGAGGGCGCCGGAGAGCATCCAAATGGTGGTAGCTGTCGCCAGTCCAATCGCTAAGATGACTGAGCGATGCGACGCGCGATGTGCGTTAGATGGCGACACGCTCGACGATGGCGTCGACTTCCGAGAAGGAGAAGGGTTTTTCCAATACATCCGAGACACCAAGCTGCTCAAGGCGGGCGGTCTCCTTGTCGCGCAGCTCCGAAAAGCCGGTGATGACCACAGCCCGGCAGTGATGATGCTTTTTGCGCAGGCGCTCGAGCAGATCGACACCATCGATTTCGGGCAGCACCATATCGAGGACGACTAAGTCGTAACAGTCGCGGTCACAGAAAATCTCCGCTAGATGACCGTCGAAGGCCGCAACCGCCTCGTGGCCACGCGCGGCGAGGTGGTCCGCAAGGACGGTTGCGAGCAACCGATTATCGTCGACGATCAGGATTCTCATGACAGGGTCTCCGGTGATGACAGACGTTGACTGCAGTCCGGGCAGATGCCGTGGCTGATGCGCGGCATCGCCTCCATCGCGAACAGGCGCAGCTGCATCACAGCCTGCTCCACTTCGACCCAGGCCTGCTCGGCGAGGACCGCTTTGCACCAGCTACACATCGAGAGCACACGGTGCGAACGTGGTTGCTCTGGATGGCGCTCCAACAACCGCACCTGCGGGCGGGCCTGAGCGCGCAGCAGTCGGCTGGCGAACTCAACCTCGTCGCTGTCGGTGAGATAGCGCATGTGCATCCGCATCCAGCGGCGCTGATCCGGGGAGTCGCATCGGTAACCGAACCGCAGTGTGCGCCTCGAGGCGCGCACGCGCTCGATCAAGAGCGCGTAGAGGTGGCGTGTCTCTGCATCGACGATCGCCGAGAACAGCGGGCGCCCGAGTTGCGCCTCGGCCGTCGTCGGATAGTCGTTCTCCAAGGCAAACGTGAGCCAGTCGGCACTGACGTAGCAGATGCGTCCGTCCGCGTCGATGCGATGCACAAAGCAACTGTGGTTGGATGGGATGGTCATAGAGTGGTTTTCACCTTCCCCAAGCGTAGCAGACTCCCCCGAGAATGTGTGGGCATCATGCGATGCCTTCATCCGCGTTGGGCTTGGGTGCGCTCAGCGCCAAGCGGCTTGCGCCCTCGCGCTGACCTCGCTAGTTTGTCGCAGGCTGGCGATCCGTCGAACAGCCATCGGCATGGTGGTCTAGAGCGAGAGCGAGAGCGGGCGCCGGGCGTGCCCATCGGCGATGGAACAGACGGAGGACGTAAGACGGTGACGGGATCGAATCAGATGACGTTGGAACCTGGGCACAACTGCTGGCGCGTCGAGACAGCGCCGCGTGTCGGCCTCTGTGTCGATGGCGAATGCTACTTCGGCCAGTTGCGCCAGAGCCTGATCGCGGCGCGTCGTTTTGTCGCGATCGCGGCCTGGGATATCCACAGTCGGCTCGAGCTGGTGCGCCCGGACCCTGGGGATGGCTGGCCGACCGCGCTCGGCGATCTGCTGACGCGGTTGCTCGACCTGCGGCCCGAACTCGAGATCTTCATCCTGCTCTGGGACTTTGCACCGATCTACGCGCTCGAGCGCGAGCCGCTGTTCTTCGGCGAGACCCCCTGGCACAAGGACGCGAAGAAGCGCCACCCGCAGCTGCATTTCATCCTCGACGACCAGCATCCGCTGCTCGGCAGCCAGCACCAGAAACTGGTGCTGATCGACGGCGCGCTGGCCTGGTGCGGCGGCTTCGACATCAGCAAGTGGCGCTGGGACACCGAGGCGCATCGCGCCGATGAGCCGCTCCGGCGCGATCCGGACGGCGACCCCTATCCGCCATTCCATGACCTGCAACTGCTGGTCGATGGCGATGCGGCGCGCGCGCTCGGCGAGCTGTTTGCGGAGCGCTGGGAGCGCGCTGGCGGCGGCGTGCCGAGCGTGCTTCAAGCGCAAGGCACGAACCGCTCGGCGGACGCTAGCCCCGAGGCGGATGCCAGCCCTGAGGCCGCGACCGATCCCTGGCCCGAGTCGCTCGAGCCGTTGCTGCGCGAGCAGGTCATCGGCATCGCCCGCACCCTGCCGACCTTCGAGGGGCGGGCCGAGGTGCGCGAGTCCGAGCAGCTGTATCTGGACATGATCGCGTCGGCGCGCGCGCTGATCTACATCGAGAATCAGTATCTGACCTCGCGCTCGGTTGTCGATGCGCTGCGGCGTTCTCTGTCGCAACCGGATGGACCTCAGATCCTGATCATCCTGCCGCGCGAGACCGGTCACTGGCTCGAGCAGCATACGATGGATCTGATCCGGGCGCGGCTGCTCAACGAGCTGCGCGAATTGGATCGGCACGGGCGGCTGCATTGCGTCTATCCGGACCTGCCGGCGCTCGGCGATGACTGCCTGATGGTGCATGCCAAGCTGATGATCACTGATGATCGTGTGCTACGGCTCGGCTCCTCGAACCTGAGCAATCGCTCGATGGGACTGGATAGCGAGTGCGATCTCTGCCTGGTCGGCGAGAGCGAGGCCGCGCGCACCCAAATTCAACGGCTGCGCCGGCGCTTGCTGGCGATGTTCCTCTCCCTCTCGCCCGAGGAGGTCGTGCGCATCGAGCAGGAGGCAGGCGTCGAGCCGGAGGCGGGGATCTCGGCGTCGGACACGGGAGCCGAGTCGGCGTCCGCGCGCTGGGGCCGGGCGCTTGCGCGGCTGCTCGACGACGAGCGCCCGTCCCCCGAGCCGGCGCCCGAGACGCGCTTGCGCCTGCAACCGCTCGAGCCCGAACTCGACCCGGAATGGAACCGGCAGTTGCCCGATGAACGTCTGATCGATCCGGATCGGCCGCTCTCGCCTGAGTGGGTCGGCGATGTGGTGGTCGGCGATGAACTCGAGCCGCAGGCGCGTTGGCGCGCCATGTTCGGCATCGGGCTGGTGCTCGCATTTCTAGCGGTGGCGGCGCTCTGGCGTTGGACACCGGTCGGTGACTGGCTCGAGCCACAGCGCCTGGCCGAGACCGCGCGGGCGCTGACCCAATCGGCCTGGGGAGTGCCGATCGCGTTCGTGGCCTTCGTCGTCGCCAGCCTGGTGGCGGTGCCGGTGACCCTGTTGATCCTGGTGACCACCCTGGTGTTCGATCCCCTGCTCGGCGGGCTGATCGCCCTCGGTGGCTCGGTGATTGCTGCCGTCGCGGGCTATGGCATCGGTCACTACACCGGCGCCAAGGCGGCGAAGAAACGCCTCGGCGGGCGCTTTGGCGACCTGCGCGAGCGTCTGACCAAGCGCGGGATCTTGGCGGTGGTGACCTTGCGCATCGTCCCGGTGGCGCCGTTCGCGGTGCTCAACCTGATCGCCGGCGCGATGCAGGTGCGCTTCCGTGATTACGTCCTCGGCACCCTGATCGGGATGGCGCCGGCGGTGATCGCGATGGCGGTATTCTCGGAAGGCCTGCTGCAGCTCCTGGGGCGGACTGATATGCGCTCGCTGGCACTGCTCGTGGGCGGGGTGGTACTCGCCGGCGGTCTGCTCTGGCTCGGACGTCACTTGCTGCGCAAGCGTGCCTGAGGAAGACAAGCCCGCGTTGGGCGGTGCGCTGGACGGTACGTTGGGTGGCGCGCTGGATGGTGCGCTGGGGGCTCGAACGGGCTCCGAATTTGTCGTCGCCAGCTATAACATCCATCGCGCGGTGGGTGGTGATCGTCGCAAACAGCCGTTGCGCGTCGCCGAGACCATCGCCGCGCTCGATGCCGACCTGATCGCGCTGCAAGAGGTCGAGACGCCTGCCAATACCGCCGCGCCACGGATCTTCCTGCAGCGCTTGTATGCGCTTGGCTACGAGGTGGTGCTCGGCCACACCATGCTACTCGGGCCGCATCACTACGGCAATCTGCTGCTGAGCCGGCTGCCGGTGCTGAGCCAGCAGCGGTTGAATATCAGCCAACCGGGGCGCGAGCCGCGCGGGTTGATCGATGTGGAAGTGGCATGGCGCAGAGGTGCGGATGTGGGCGCGGGTGTCGATGCTGACGCAGGTGCGGGTGCCGCTGCTGGAGCGGGCGCACCGGCGGCGCGCGACGCTGTGGCGGCGAAGACGAGCCCGAGCGGGCTGGGCGACAGCGGTGATACCAGCGCGACCGGTTTGCACTGCTTAGCCACCCACCTGGGACTGAGTGGGTCAGAACGGCGGCGTCAGATCGCGGCGATCCTCGCGCATCTCGGCGAGCGAGCGGCGCTATCGAGGACGCCCCTGGTGCTGATGGGCGATTTCAACGAGTGGTGGCCTCGCAACGCCCGGCTGGCGGCGCTCGATCGCCACCTTGAGGCGGCGCCGGCGCTGGCGAGCTTCCCGTCGCGCTGGCCGCTGCTGGCGCTGGATCGACTCTGGTACGGCCCCGCGCTCGAACTCATCGAGGCCGATATCGTGCGCACCCAGGCCACCCGTGCCGCTTCGGATCATCTGCCGCTGCGGGCGCGGTTTCGGCTCCGATCGTATCCCGGCGCCACCGGAGCCTGAGCGGGAGCAGCCAGCCTGAGTGCTCCTTCAGCTCGTCGCCTGATGCAGTGTGATCTGGGTGAAGGGGATGGTCCAGTCGTGCTGGTTGCAGGCCTCGACGAGGATGCGTTGGATCGCGCAGCGGATCCGTTCGGCGCGCGGCGCGGCGGCGCCGTCGAGCCGCACCTCAATGCGGTAATCCAGCGATGAGGCGCTGGCGCTCTCGAAGCTCACGCTCACCGCTTGCAGCTGATCCGCGTCGAGCAGCGTCGGCAGCGCGTCCTCGAGCGCCGCTTGCATCAGACGCGGCACCTCGGCGGTGGCGATGGCCTGGTGACGGTAGTCGATGCCAAAGCGCTCGATGAGACGGAACCCCTCGGAGAGTCGGCGCGGATGTTGTTGCAGGAAGCGGCAGGTCGGATAGACGATCTTGGCGCCGCCAAGGTCGGTCAGGCACACCGTGCTCGGGCTCTGATGGCTGATCTGGCCGAGCAGCCCATCGCTGAGTTCGACCCAGTCGCCGTGGCGGGTAGGGAACCAGGGTTCGTCCTGGCCAGCCGGGCGCGAGTGATAGCCGACCAGGTCACGCACCGGCAGCTGCTGGACGCCGCCCTCGAGTTCGGGGTTGACCAGTTGCGCGCGAAAGGCGAGGGATTCGACCCGGTAGGGCACCTCGTTGAAGAGGATGCGCTCGCCCTCGCGCACGGTGCCGACATTCAGGATCAGCTTCACCGACTCGATCTGGCTCGGTAGGGTGTTGATGCTGGCCCAGCCGATGCCGATCAGGAAGATGATGATGATGCCGAGCATGAACCAATCGCCGGCCGCGTTGAACACCGCCATCATCGCCAGCAGGCCGCCAAGGACGCTGAAGATATGCAGCAGCAACAGCGCCAAGCGGCTGCTGAGCTGCTTCTCGGCATGGTGCTTGCGCAGGCGCATGATCTGGGTGGCGATCCAGCGCACGCCGAAGAAGACCAGCGCGAAGGCGCCCACCGCCAGCAGCAGGTTCAGGCCGCGGGTCTGGAAGAACTTGCGCGCGTAGGAGGTGGTCTCGTCGAGCACCGACTGGCGCTGTTCGAGCCTGTTCTGCAGTTGCAGGTCGAGCGCGATGTAGCGGTTATTCGCCTCGCTGGCGATGCGCTGCCAGTGCTCTAGGCGTGCCTCGAGACGCTTGCGCAGGGAGGCCGATGGGTTTTGCTCGAGCAGCCAGTGCAGTCGATCCACCGCCTGTTCGGCCAGATTCTTGCGCTCGCCCAGGGTCTCGAGTTCGGCGCGCAGCTCGCCGATGGCGCGCGATTCAGCCGTGACGCTCTTCAGCTCGGCCAGGATTGGCTTGAGCAGCTTGCTCAGCTCCTGCTGCCAGTCGAAGGGCTGTTCGTCCTCCCCGACAAAGGGGCTCAGGTCGATCTCCAAGGCGAAGCGATCGAACTGGCGGCGATTGTCGGCCAACTCCGTGCGCAGTTCCCGCAGGCGCGCGGCCAGATCCTCGCGGGTGACCTGATCCTGGGCGTCCACCAATTGCTGCTGGATGCTGGCGATCTGTTGCTCCTTGCTCGCCAGCGCCCGGTGCAGGGCGTTCAGCGACTGCAAGGCCGAGGGGTCGAGGGGCTCGCCCTGCTCGGCATCGAGCCCGGCGGTGAGGCCCGCCAAGGGGTCGCTGGGCGTTTCCTGGGCGAACAGGGGAGCCGCGCCAGCGCTCCAGATCAGAAGGAGCAGGAACGTGAACGCCGGGGTCGACAGGGGAAAACAGCGGGTCATGGGAGCCTCTCGAACTTGGAGCTTGAAGTGACGAACACGCCTACAATGGACGCCCTTTATGTGCGCAAGACGCGCATGCTCGCCGTTGGAGCCGATTGATGCAAGACACCTCGCTACTGACTCGATTAAGGAACTGGTTCTTGCAAGGTATCGCCTTGCTCGCGCCACTGACCATCACCCTGGCGCTGCTGATCTGGCTCGGCCAGTCGGTGGAGGTGTTCGTCGATGGCTTACTCCATCGTCTGCTGCCCGAAGCCTGGTATATCCCAGGCATGGGGCTGGTCGCGGCGCTCATCGTGACCTTGGCGGCGGGGCTGCTGGCGAACCTGTTCCTGGTGCGTTGGCTGCTCGAACTCGCCGAACGCGTGCTGGACCGGATTCCGCTGGTCAAGAGTTTGTTTCAGGGGCTCAAGGATGTGGCCCGATTCTTTGCGCGCACCGGGGATCAAGACCTGGGGCGGCCGGTCGCCGTGACCCTGCCGGTTGGCGAGACCTCGGTGCAGTTGGTCGGCTTCATGATGCAGGAGCATGCGGAGCTGCCGTTCGTCGATGCCGGGGTGGGTGACGAGCGGCCCGATCTGGTGGCCGTCTATCTGCCGATGAGCTACCAGATCGGCGGCTATACCCTGTATCTCGAACGCAGTCGGGTGCGCCCGCTTGCGGTTGGCGCCGAGCAGGCATTGCGTTCGGTGATTACGGGGGGCGCCTTGAATGAGGCTGTGAGCAGCAATGGGCCGTCAGCCTCGGTGACGCCGATCGGGGGCCGCGGACGTTCGGGCGATGAGGACAGACGCTGAACGGCGGAGCGCTTCGCCGGTGTGGCTCTCGATGAGAGACGCTGCTGATCAGGGTTGCGCCGCGACCAACGGCACCGAGCGCAGCGGCCAAGCGTTGAGATCGCCGCTGACATCCACCACCTGAAAGCGCACGAAGATCGACTCCGAGAGCCACTCCTCCTGCCGTGCCGCGCGCAGGGTGCGATGGTGCGGGCTCTGGTGATAGGCGAAGGTGCGCATCTGCTCGGCATCCTGCCAGAGGCTGAAGGTCGCCAGCGTGCGCAGCGGGCTCTCGCCAAAGCCGATGTGAAAGAGGCAGCCTGGGGCCTGGCGCAGATGCGTACGGATCTGTGGCACCGAGCGCCAGAACGCGCGCAGGCGGTTGTTATGCACGCGCGCGTGGGTCAGGACCGCGAGCGGCCCGTCGCTCGCGCGCTCGCCGCTGTAAGCGAAAGGCTCGCGCCCATCCCAGGTGCCGTGGCCCGAGAGCGGTCGCAGCGCGATATGCAGCTGCGCCTGACTCGGCCCGGCAATGCGTCGATAGAAGCGGCTTTGCCGCAGGCGCGCATCATCGGCCGGGTCGGGCAGCGCGCTCATCAGGCAATAGGTGCGCGGGTCGGGCAGGATCGAGAAGCCATCGCCGCCGCCACAGCCCATCAGCCGGACCTCGCCAGCGGGCATGTCGTCGCCGATGAACAGGCGGCGAAAGCCCATGAACACAAAGGCGACCGGGCTGTAGCCGAGCGAATAACGGAAGAAGCTGAAGGTGAGGCGGTCGGATGGCATGCGGATCAGACTCAGTCCTCCGACGAGACCAGCACCCGCGCCATGCCGGGCCCGAGCCAGAACTCGAACGGGGCCGGCAGTTCAGCCATCGGCCAGTCCGGCGATAGGTCGCGGATCGGCCCCGGTGACTGGAGCAGGTGGCGCAGGTCATCGACATAGAAACGTTGGCGCGCCCAGGGATCTTTGTTGATCACCAACAGCGCTTGGCCGGGGCCGTCGAGGGCGTGCTTGCGCAGCACCAGGATCGCCGGATCGGGATGCTCGAGCCGTTCGATGCGGCCTTCGCCGGCGAGCGCCGGCACGCTGTCCTTGATCGCGTTGACCTGGGTGATGAAGTCGCAGAGATCGAGGTTTGGCGTCTCCCAGTCGTCCGGGGTCGTCTCGACCACGTCGAGGCGACGGCGGAAGCCGAATTCAAACCCGATCGGGATCATCACGCCGCTCGCGAACAGGGCGGTGAACAGGTAGCGCTGGCGAAGCGCATCGGCATTCTCCCGGAATTCCTCGAACATGCGCGGCGTGTCATGGCTCTCTGGAAAGCCGATCGAGGGCGCGATCTGGCGCGTCAGTTCGTACTGATCGAGCAGCCAGTTGCCGTTGAAGTCCCACCATTTAGCGCTGTTGAAGATGGCATCGAAACCGGCCTCGGCGGTCTCGCGGGTCTGCTCGGGACTGCAGCCGAGGGTCTCGGCGACGAAGACCGCGTCTGGATGGCGCTTGCGAATGCGCGCGATCAGCTGCTCCCAGAGCGCGGCCGGCAGCTGATAGGCGGCATCGCAGCGAAAGCCCCGGAAGCCGAGCCCGATCAGATGTTCGACCAGGCGCTCGAAGTAGGCCAGCAGGCCGTGCGGGTCATCGGCCTGCTGCAACGCGCGCTGATGGTCGAACTGCACCAGATCGCGCCACACCACCTTGTGGCCGTTGGCCTCGACGCAGAACGGGTGGGCGATGCGATTGTTGTGGCGCAGGAACCAGTCGGGGTGCTCGGTCACCAGCGGGCTGTCCTCAGCGCAATGGTTGATGACCAGGTCGATCATCAGCGACAGGCCGTGCTCGGCGGCGCGCTCGGCCATCGCCCGCACCTGGGCGTCCGGCTCCAGGCTGGATTCAGGCGCGAGCAGGGCTTGGTTGAGCGCGAAATAGTCGGCGATCGAGTACAGACTGCCGGAGCGGCCAAGCTGCTGGATCGGATTGACGAAGATCCAGTCAAAGCCCAGCGCGGCGGCCCGCTCCAGATGCGGCGTCCAGCGCTCGAACGGGCCGACTAGGAGCGGAAACAGGTTGTAGAGTTTCATTCGACGGTCTGCTGTTGACGCTTTGGCGAGCGTTCTTTCTTATAGCCCTGCTCGAATTCAGCGGCGCCTTGCTCGACGGCGTTGACCGCCTTCCCGGTCTTCTGGCCGACCCAGGAACAGGCGCCCAGGCTGACCGACAGTAGCATCAGGGGCAGTGCGTGGAAGAGACGTCTTTTCATAAGGGATTGCCACGGTGATCGCTGATTTTGAAAGTCGTAGAGTATAGCCGCTAACGTCCAGCAAGGATTCGCAAGCTGATAGACTGAGCGCCCTTGGCGAGACTCAGATCCCGTTCACGACGAGAGACAAGAGCCATGCGCGCGCATTTCGATCCCAGTGGGACTGCCGACGCCGATCCTGCGGGCCTGCGAGATGCCCGTGTTCGGGGGGATGTTCCCGCAGGTCACGTACCAGGGCCAGAACCATGAACGCGGCACCTTGTTGATCGCGTTCGGCGCCGCGCCCGAGGTCGCTTGCGTACATGGCCTGAGCGACGCGGAGGCGGATTTCGACGCGCGGGTCGAGGTCGCCACCGAGCACTGGGACGAGCCGCCGGGGGTGAGCATGATGCTCGTCTTCGTCGATGGGCTGTCGAGCCGGATCAGCGCGCTGGTCGAGGGTCTGTTCGCCAACTTCGGCCTGGAGAACAACTTCATCGGCGGCGGCGCGGGCTCGCTGAGCTTCCAGCAAAAGCCTTGCATCCTGACCAATGCCGGGCTGCTTGCCGATGTCGCGGTCCTGGCGCGCCTGCCGATCCGCAGCCATCTCGGTGTGACGCACGGCTGGCAGCCGATCAGCGAGCCGATGAAGGTACCGGCGCGCGCGGCAATGTCATCTGACCCTGGATTGGGATCCCGCCTTTAACGTCTACAAGCGCATGGTGGAGGCGCACAGTGGCCAGGAGATGCGCGCGGATGCGTTCTTTTCGCTGGCGAAATCCTATCCCTTCGGCATGACCAAGCTCGGCACTGAGATCGTCGTTCGCGACCCCCTGATGGTCGCCGACGGAAGCCATCTGGTGTGCGTCGGCGAAGTGCCCGAAGGGGCCTTTCTGCGGCTGCTGAACGGAACGCCGGACAGCCTGATCGCCGCCGCGAAGAAGGCGCGCGAGCTGGCCATCCCCGAGGGTGTCGGCGAAGAGGCGGCAAGCTACCTGTTCATCGATTGCATCTCGCGCGTGCTCTTCTTAGGGGAGCGGATCACCGATGAATTGAACGCGGTCGGGCAAGAACAGCCGGTGAATGGGGCATTCACCTGTTAAGCTTTCTGACTAACAGAGTGAGGCGCTACAGCACTAGTCCTTTTAAGGGCCATCGATCAACACCCCCGAATTGCTAACCTGAGCCATGCCATGAATCTGATTGCCCTGCTTTACATCAGCTCGTCCAGCGAGACACTGACCGAGCAAGACCTCACGGAGATCCTCAAAATCTCCCAAACGAAAAACCAAGACGCCGACATCACCGGCATCCTTTGCACCGGTGGCGGGCACTTCATCCAAGTGCTCGAAGGACCGCAAAAAGCCGTTCTCGCGAGCTACCTGCGCATCCTCGACGATCCTCGTCATACGGATTGCCTGTTGATCGGTGTCACCCCCTTGAAAGAAAGGCTCTTCGCGGGCTGGTCGATGGGCCTCATCAACGTCAGTCACGAACACATGCGCGAGCGCCGCCAGCAACTGATCAACGCCTCCCACCACACGGATCAGGGCAAGGAAGTATCACTCGTGAACATCATGCGCTGCTTGATCAATTCCTCCTGACATCTTGATCGCATAGTTCGGTGATCGCTCGATCCACCACCGGGCATAGGAGCAGTACCGAGCGGATTCAGTCCAAGT
>NZ_JCAQIA010000084.1:0-1597 GCF_059621085.1 Halochromatium sp. NSM3
CTCGTGTACGCCCGGCCTGGGCATGAACTGATGGGGTGAAAGTCCCCTGTGGGAGTACCTGTAGTGTCCTTACAGTGACTCGGGCAGCGCGGCGAGCGGCAACGCTCGGCGTGACGGGACAGAAGTCAGCAGAGGCCCTAGTAGCCGAGCGAGCGTGGAGCGCTCGCCCGACGAAGGGCCGAACATGAGAAGCCAAGGCGGAGCCGTGGATTGCTCGCACGCGTCGTTGAACCCGACCGGGGGAGAGGCGTTGCGGCGTGATGCGTTGCTGCCAGCCTTGCATGACGACCTGATGGAGCGGGTGCTGGAGAGCGAGAACATGCGACAGGCATGGAGGCGCGTGAAGTCCAATCAGGGCGCACCTGGGATCGATGGGATGCGCATCGAGGACTTTCCCGAGTTCGCACGCTCGAACTGGCCAGCGATCCGCCAAGCCCTGCGTGAGGGCACCTACCGGCCACAGCCGGTCAAACGGGTGACGATTCCCAAGCCGAACGGTGGCGAGCGTCTGCTCGGCATCCCGACGGTGATGGACCGCGTCATCCAACAAGCCATTGCGCAAGTCCTGGGGCCGATCTTCGATCCAGGGTTCTCGGATGCGAGTGTCGGCTTTCGACCAGGACGCTCTGCCCATGGCGCATTGAGGCGGGTACAAGCCCATATCGGTGACGGCTACCGCATGGCCGTGGATCTGGATCTGGCGAAGTTCTTCGACACGGTCCAGCACGACGTCCTGATGGCCCGCGTGGGTCGGAAGGTGCGCGACAAGCAGCTGCTGGCCTTGATCGGTCACTACCTGCGGGCGGGTGTCTTGGTTGGAGGAACCCTTGAAGCAACGGAGATGGGCACGCCGCAAGGCGGGCCACTGTCGCCGTTGCTGGCCAACATCCTCTTGGATGACTCGAGGACCAAGGAACTGGAGAGACGGGGACACCGGTTCGTGCGCTATGCGGACGACCTGCTGATCCTGGTGCGCAGCCATCGCGCGGGTGAGCGGGTCATGGCGAGCGTGTCTCGCTATCTGACCGGCACGCTCAAACTGGTGGTCAACGCGCACAAGAGCCGTGTGGTCAAGACCGACCACTGCGAGTTCCTGGGATTCACGTTCCGGGGCAAGAAGTTGCGTTGGTCCGAGCACACCTACCAAGACCTCCGTCACCGGCGGCGCTTGCTGACCGGACGGAGCTGGGGCGTGTCGATGGACTACCGGTTCAAGAAACTCTCCGAATACGTCCGTGGTTGGATGGGCTACTTCGGCATCTCGGACTATTATCGGCCGATTCCCGAGCTGGACCACTGGCTGCGGCGGCGCATCCGCATGTGCTACTGGAAACAGTGGCGAGGGGTGCGCCATCGCATTCGCCAGCTGAGGGCTCTGGGGACGCCGAAGCGCGCCGCGATCTGGACAGGCATGAGCTCCAAGAGCTATTGGCATCTGTCCCGCTCGCTGGGCACGCAAACCGGGATGACCAATGACTGGCTGAAACGCCAGGGCTTGATCAGCATCCGTGATCAGTGGATGAAAGCGCATGGCTATGCCTGAAGTCCTCGTGTGCTCCCTTCTTGTGAACCGCCTAGTGCGGACCCGCATGCTAGG
>NZ_JCAQIA010000048.1:0-21709 GCF_059621085.1 Halochromatium sp. NSM3
GCTTCACCGTTGGAAGCAATTCGTCGCTGGGCAGACCGACAAGTATACGCACTTTCGAAAGAGTGTCAAACTTTTTTGGCCCGGATGTTTGCGGCTAGCGCTACCAGACCAAAACCAGCTAACTCAATGTCAATGTGACCCGTGCAAACCGACGTTTGCCTACTTGGAGCAGATGAGTGTGACCACTGAGGAAACATTGCTTGGCATCCGCCAGCCGTTCCCCGTCGACTCGGACGGCCCCTTGGCCGATGAGCCGAATCGCTTCGGAAGTACTGGAGACAAGGTTAGCGTCTTTGAGCAGTCTTGGCAATGGCAGACCCTCGCCCCCAGCCTCCAATGCCAGCTCGACGACATCATCCGGCACCTGTCCGCGCTGGAACCGGTTCAGGAAGGCATCGCGAGCAGCCTCCGCCTGCGAAGGGCCATGGAAACGCGTGACCAGGCTCATCCCGAGATCGATCTTGATGTCGCGCGGGTTGGCGCCCGCGTCGACGGAGGCGCGTAACGCCGCAAGCTCCTCGGGCGTGAGCGTAGTCAGCAGCTCAAAATAACGCCACATGAGCTGATCCGAGATCGACATCAGCTTGCCAAACATCTCGCCCGGCGGATCATCGATGGCGATGAAGTTACCGAGCGACTTCGACATCTTCTGCACACCATCGAGCCCCTCGAGGATCGGCAGCGTCATCACGACCTGCGGTTCCTGCCCCGCCTGCTCCTGCAACTGACGGCCGACCAGCAGATTGAACTTCTGATCGGTGCCGCCGAGTTCGACATCGGCCTCCAGTGCCACTGAGTCGTAGCCTTGGATCAGGGGGTAGAGGAACTCGTGCACCGCGATCGGCTGATGCTCACGATAGCGCCTCGAGAGAACGTCGCGCTCAAGCATGCGCGCAACCGTGTGCTGCGCCGCCAGCCGAATCAGCCCTTCGGCACCGAGCTGGCTGATCCATGTGGAATTGAACACGACCTCGGTCAGCTCAGGCTCTAGCACCTTGAAGACTTGCGCCTGATAGGTTTTGGCGTTGGCCGTGACCTCATCGTGCGAGAGCGGCTTACGGGTCACGTTCTTGCCGGTCGGATCACCGATCATCCCGGTGAAATCGCCGATCAGGAAGAGCACCCGATGCCCGAGATCCTGGAACTGACGCAGCTTGTTGAGCAACACCACATGACCGAGGTGGAGATCGGGCGCCGTCGGATCGAAGCCGGCCTTGACGCGAAGTGGGCGCCCAAGCGCGAGTTTCTTGCGCAGCGCCTCTCTAGTCAGCACCTCATCGGTGCCGTGCACGAGTTGATCGAAAGAATCCGACATGCGCCTCTCAGCCAAGGTTAGACATGCCTAGCCCGAACGCGCCCAGGCCAAACAAGAGAACCCTCAAGACTGCCATGGTCAGAAAGGGATTACCAGACCGAGAAGATGGAAAACGGCCTGAGCGTGGGCGCCGCACTTTCGTCGCGTCGCGGGCTTCTCTAAACTGAACCGAATCCAAGAGACCGCCTTGAACTTACGGGAACCGACTCATGCGAGACTACAAAAGCAGTGGAGGCTTCAGCCTGCGGAAGCGCCGGCGCTTCCCACGAGGACTGATCTTACTCGCCGTGCTGCTGATGATTGCAGCAGCAATCGGCTACGTCTTCATCGAATACCTCGCCAACCCAGCCGCCACAGCATCCGCGAGGCCGTCGTCGGGGCGGACCGCCATCCCCCTCCCGATTCCTGGTCAACAGGCGGAGCCTACCGCCAACGACGCCGACTGAGAGGCAAGCGCGTCCTAGCGGTCAGACCCCAAACGACGACCCACAACCGCAGGTCGTGGTCGCATTCGGATTGCGGATCACGAACTGCGCCCCCTGCAACCCCTCGGTGTAGTCGATCTCGGCACCGCTGAGGTACTGCAAGCTCATCGGATCGACCAAGAGCGTTACCCCATCGGTCTCGATCTCGGTATCCCCGTCTTGGACCGACTCATCGAAGGTAAAGCCATACTGGAACCCCGAGCAGCCACCGCCTTGGATGTAGACCCGCAGCATCAGCCCTGGCGTCTCTTCCTGCTCGATCAGCGTGGCGACCTTAGCGGCCGCCTGTGAGGTGAACACCAGCGGCGCATCAAGAGCAACGGCTTCTGTCATCATCGCATACCTCAGTAAAAGAGTTTGTCTCTAGGGGCATAGAATGGGGGTCTCGGACCAGATCATTCAACCTCGAGCCGCTCGACAAGCCCGCGCGCATCGAACACAGGACTCGGCAACAGGAGGGCATCGGACGCATCGGGCCATAAGAATGCCTCCGACGAGCGGGCAAGGGACACCCCCTCGGGCTCGATTTCGACGATCAAGCGCTCGGGTTCAGCCTCCTCCGGCAAGACGATATCACCGTCAATGGCCTGAAAATGCTCGAAATCGAGGTCGACTTCAGCCGGAGACGACCCCGGCAATGCATCCAGCGACAGTGTGCGCTCTTCGCCGCCAACCGTCACCACGACACTCAGCGTTACCCGCCCTCGCGTGCGCGCATCCTGCGGCACTAACTGGCTCAAGAGCATCTTGTAGCCATAGTGACCTGGTGCAAGCCCCTCGCGTAACTGAAGCTCCTTGACCTCAACCACCCCCAACTGACCATCCTGAACCAAGCGCTGCAGATAGGACACCCGCTTGCTCAGCAGCAAACGCTCCTGTTGCAGCTCGGCGAGCGACTGTTGAGCTTGCCGTTTCGCCTCGCGGTCCATCTGGTGAGCACGGGCCAGGCGAACGCGCTCCTCGCGTCCACGCGCCAGCGCTTCGGACAAGGACGCAACCTCGGCACGCAATGCCTCGGCACTCGCCAAGGCTTCGCCAGCGTCATAGCGCGCGAGCCCGTAGCCAAAAACGAAGGTCGCGCCGATGACCAGCAACCAGCCGAGCGTGACGGCCAAGCGAAACAGCGCGCGTCCGCAGCCGCGCACTGGACGGTAAGGCCCGACATTGCCTCGCGGATTCCAATCCACCGAATCGTTAGGGCGCCAATGCGGACAGCGCCAATCCGGTGGCCTCGTCCCATCCAAACATCAGGTTCATGTTCTGCACCGCCTGCCCTGCAGCGCCCTTGACCAGATTGTCGATCACCGACTGCACGACCACCACGCCCGCCCCCTGCGGCTCAAGCACCGAGAGCCGACAGAAATTGGTGCCACGCACCGAGCGCGTCTCGACCACGGAGCCAGCTGGCAACACATCGACGAATGGCTCATCGCGATAACGCGCCTCGAACAGAGCCTGCAAATCCACATCGCGTCGCACCAGGGGTGCGTACAGACTGGCCTCAATGCCGCGCACCATCGGCAGCAGATGCGGCACGAAGGTCAACCCGACCTCAACCCCGGTCGCCCGCTGCAAGTTCTCGCGGATCTCGGGCTGATGACGATGTCCGCCGACACTATAGGCCTTGAAGCTCTCGCCACACTCGGCCATCAGCAGCGCGGTCGATGCCTTGCGCCCCGCGCCGCTGACGCCGGATTTGACGTCCGCGATCAGTCGCGAGGCATCCACCGCGCCGGCCTCCAGCAATGGCAGCAGGCCAAGCGTGACCGCCGTTGGATAACACCCTGGGTTAGCCACCAGTCGCGCCTCGGCGATCGCCGCCCGACTGACCTCGGGCAGCCCGTAGACCGCCTCCTCGACCAACGCCGGCGCGGCATGCTCCATCCCATACCAATGCCGCCAGACATCCAGATCCTTGAGCCGAAAATCCGCCGCCAGATCGATCACACGCACGCCGGCCTCGAGTAGCACCGCAGCCTCGTTCATCGCCGTCCCGTTCGGGGTGGCGAAGAAGACGAGATCACAATCGGTCAGCCGGGCTGTTTCCGGTGTCGAAAAGGCGATATCGATCTCGCCGCGCAGCGCTGTGTAGTACTCGGCGACACTGGTCCCAGCGACCGAGCGCGAGGTGACGGCTGTCACCTCGAGCTGCGGGTGGCGCACCAAGAGGCGGAGCAGTTCAGAGCCGGTGTATCCGGTTCCACCAACGATGCCAACCTTCATCATCGCCACGTCGCCCGCCATACTAGTGCCGTCATCGGCTCAACCACAGCTGCCACCGGCGGAACCGCAGGTCCCGCAACCACCACCGGCCGACGGAAGATTATTGAAGACGAAGGTCGCACTGCCATCGCCCGGGTCGACGAAATCGATCTCGACGCCGCGAATATGCTCAAGGGTGCCATCATCGACCACAACCTTGTAGCCTTCAAAATTCCGGATGCCGTCGTTCGGGTTGACAACATCGGTAAAGGTCATCCCAAAGCTGATGCCACTGCAGCCACCAGAGGCCGCGTAGACACGTACACCCTGGATGGCATCGTCAACATCTTGAAAGAGTTCGGCCAGCTTCGCTTGCGCCGAGGGTGTCATGGACAGATCAGCCTCGGTCATGAGGTTCTGCATGATCAATGCTCCGATTCTGGATCGCTAAAACACTGCAATGTACAGCAGCCCCGCACCTCAGTGCCAGACGCGAGCGCCGTCAAACGACGCACGGCTCAGACCTCGACCATCTCGAAATCCTCCTTGCCAGCACCGCACTCCGGGCATTTCCAGGTCAGTGGCACGTCGTCCCAGGCCGTGCCAGGCGCAATCCCATCCTCGGGCCAGCCTTCGGCTTCGTCATAGATCAGCCCACAAACCACACACAGATATTGCTTCATCGTCCTCGCTTCGTCCTCGTCAGGGTGCCGGTTTCATGCTCAACCGCAGAGGAGTCAGGGTTGAGTCTCTGCTTTTCAACGCGCTCAGACCATGTCACGGTTGCCAAGCGTGCAAGGTCGCCAGACAATGGCCGGCCTTTCGAGAACCCATCCAGGAGCTAACCGATGTCCCGATCCCACGACCTCTTCAGCGCGGCCCAGCGCCATATCCCAGGCGGCGTCAACTCGCCGGTACGCGCCTTCCGCAGCGTCGGCGGGGACCCGGTCTTCTTCGAGTCCGCCGCCGGGGCCTATGTCACCGATGTCGACGGCAAGCGCTACATCGACTATGTCGGCTCTTGGGGGCCGATGATCCTCGGCCACGCGCATCCCGAGATCCTCGCCGCCGTCATCGAGCGCGCCACCATGGGCCTGTCGTTCGGCGCCCCGACCGAACTCGAAACCCTGATGGCCGACAAGGTCTGCGAGCTGGTTCCGAGCATGGACCTGGTGCGCATGACCAGCTCCGGCACCGAGGCCACCATGAGCGCGCTGCGCCTGGCGCGCGGCTACACCGGTCGCGACAAGGTGATCAAGTTCGAGGGCAACTACCACGGCCATGTCGACTCGCTGCTGGTCAAGGCCGGCTCCGGCATGCTCACGCTCGGCGAGCCGAGTTCCCCCGGCGTGCCCGCCGCCCTGGCCGAGCTGACCCTCACCCTGACCTACAACGACATCGAGCAGGTACGCCAGACCTTCGCCGAGATCGGCGATCAGATCGCCTGCATCATCGTCGAGCCCGTGGCCGGTAACATGAACTGTATCCCGCCCGTCCCGGGCTTTCTCGAAGGACTGCGCGAGGTCTGCGATGAGCACGGCGCGGTGCTGATCTTCGACGAGGTCATGACCGGCTTTCGCGTCGCTCGCGGCGGCGCCCAAGAGCACTACGGCGTGACCCCGGATCTGACCGCGCTCGGCAAGATCATCGGCGGCGGCATGCCGGTCGGCGCCTTCGGCGGCAAGCGCCCGATCATGGAGCACATCTCGCCGCTTGGACCGGTCTATCAAGCCGGCACCCTGTCCGGCAATCCGATCGCGATGAGCGCCGGCCTGAAGACGCTGGAGCTGATCTCGGAGCCCGGCTTCCACGACCGCATCGCCGCTCAGACCGAGCGCCTGACCAGCGGCCTGGAAGCGCAAGCGCAGGCGGCTGGCATTGCCCTCAGCACCAACCGCGCCGGCGCCATGTTCGGCCTCTTCTTCACTGACGCCGGTCCGGTCACCAACTACGCCCAGGCCATCGCCTGCGATCAGGACCAATTTCGCCAGTTCTTCCACGCCATGCTCGATCAGGGCGTGTACCTCGCGCCCTCCGCCTTCGAGGCCGGCTTCGTCTCCGGCGCCCATGGCGATGCCGAGATCGAGGCCACGCTGGAAGCCGCCGGCAAGGCCTTCACGGCCCTCGCGCGCTGAGCCCCTGACCAGCCGATCCCGGCCGATCGATCAGGCCGAGCCAGCGCTCGCCATGCCCCCTCCATGGCGTCACTGCCGCCTGCCACGAGGCGTCTGATGCGTGATGGAGGTTCTCTTCACCCCCCTCTTCGACTGGATCGGCGCCAACCCCGCCTGGACCTATCTCGCAGTCTTCCTGGTCGCCTTCGCCGAATCGGTCGCCGTCGTTGGCATGATCGTGCCGGGCGTGATGCTCCTGTTCGCCGCTGGCGCGTTGATCGCCACCGGCGAACTCGCCTTCTGGCCCACCGTCACCTTGGCCATCGCCGGCGCCATCAGCGGCGATAGCCTGAGCTACTGGATCGGCGCCCGCTATCGCAACCAGATTCGCGCGCACTGGCCGTTCAACCAGCATCCGAAACCCCTCGATCGAGGGGTCGCCTTCTTCGAGAAGTACGGCGCCATGAGCGTCGCCTTCGGTCGTTTCGTCGGCCCAGGTCGGGCCATCATCCCGCTGGTCGCCGGCATGATGCGGATGCCGCGGACACGCTTTGCCGCCGCCAACATCAGCTCCGCGATCGCCTGGGGGCCGGCCTATCTGGCGCCGGGTATCGTCTTCGGCGCCTCCCTCAAGCTCGCCGCCGAGGCCGCCGCGCGCCTCGCCATCCTGATCCTCATCCTGAGCGCGCTGCTCTGGGGCGCGGTCTGGCTCGCCCGGCGGCTGTTCTTTCTGCTCAGCCCCCACGCCTCGCGCTGGGTGCAAGCCTGGCTGCGCTGGATCGATCTGCATCCGCTGTTCGGACGCACCGCGCAGGCGCTCGCCGACCGCCAGCATCCGGATGCCGCGACCTTGGCCGCGCTCGCCCTCGCGCTCGTCGCCGCCGCCGCCATGCTCGGTATGTCGCTCAGCGCCGATCTCTTTGGTGCCCAGGATCTGCGCATCAACCAGTTCGCGCTCGACCTCAGTCAAAGCCTGCATACACCGCTGGCCGATCAGCTCATGGCCGCACTGAGCCGCCTCGGCGAGCCGGTGGTCACCATCCCGTTGGTCATCGCCATCCTCGTCTACCTGCGTCTGAGTGGTCAGCAGCGTGCCTTGGAATACTGGCTCGCGGCGCTCGCGTTCACCCTCTTGGCCACGCCCACGCTGGGCTGGCTGGTGCGCATCCCGCGACCCGAACTCGGGCTCGATCTGCGCTGGCCCTGGTCATTTCCCAGTGGCCAAGTCCTGAGCGCCACCGTGCTCTATGGCTTTCTCGCCATCTCGCTCTCGCGGCCCCTCGCGGCGCGCTGGCGGTGGACGCCTTACGCCCTCGCTGCCGCGCTCGTCACCGCCGTCGCGCTCGCGCGGCTCTATGTCGGCGCCGCCTGGCTCACCGATATCATCGCCAGCATTGCCCTCGGCTTGGTCTGGATCGCGGCCTTGGGCCTGATGTTTCGTTGCCATACCGAGCCCCTCGAACAGGCCGCCGGTCTCGCCCTGGTCACCCTGATCGCCGCCAGTGCCGCCTTCACGGCCGCCACCTTGACGCAGCAACAGCTCGACATCGCGCGCCACCAAGCGACCCGGCCGCCCACCCACATCAGCGAGGCCGAATGGCGCGCGCGCCAGGATCTGCCCATCGCCAGCCACCGCGAAGACCTCTGGCATCGCAATCGACGCCCCTTCGATATCCAATACGCCGGCCCACTCGATCGCCTCACCCAGGCCCTCGCCGGTCACGGTTGGGAGCGCGCCGAGATGCTCGCTTGGAACAACGCGATCAAGCTGCTCTCGCCCTCGCTGCCGCTCGCGCAACTGCCGGTGGTCCCGCATGTCCACGACGGGCATCACGACGATCTGACGCTGGTCAAGGATCTCCCGAATGGCCGACGATTGGTGCTCCGGCTCTGGGACACGCATAGCCTGATCAGCGCCAGCGCGCCCGTCTGGGCCGGCAACGTCACTGAAGTGGTCAAGCATACGATCGTCGACCTGCTAGCGCTGCCAACCACCCTCCCCGTCGATGCGATTGGCAAGAAAGACTGGCTCCCCGACTTCGAGCAGATGCCGACCATCGCCATGGACTTGGGCACGCCGATCCTGCTCGCGCCCAGGGATCTCGGGTTGCTTTCGGCTCAGTGAGCCAACCGTGCTGCCATTCAATGCGACCCTCGCGGACGGCTTCTCAGGACTCCGCGCCCCAACGCGCCGAGAGCTGATGCGCCACACCGAGATGATCGAGCACCCGCGCGGCCATGAAGTCGATGACCTCGTCGACGCTTTGCGGATTGAAATAGAAACCGGGATTCGCGGGCATGATCACCACCCCGGCCCGCGCCAAGCGCAGCATGTTCTCGAGATGGATGATCGTGAACGGGGTCTCGCGCACCACCAGGATCAGCTTGCGGCCTTCCTTCATGGTCACATCGGCGGCGCGGTCGATCAGATCTTCGCTCAGGCCAGCGGCGATGTTGGCCAGGGTTCCGGTCGTACAGGGCACGATGGCCATCGCATCCGGCGGGTTGGTGCCGCTCGCCACCGGCGCGGTCCATTGCTGGCGACCAAACACACTGAGCTGCTCAGGTTGCGCACCTAAATACTTCGAGAAGAAGCGCTCGGCCTCCTTTGGCCGACTCGGCACCTCAAGCCCCGACTCCATACGCAACACCACCTGCGCCGCTTGCGAGATGAGCAGATAGACGCGCACCTCGGCGTCGATGAGGCCCCGCAACACGCGCAGGCCATAGCCCGTCCCCGAGGCGCCGGTTAGGGCAATGGCGATGGTCTTATTCCAGCGGGTCGACGTCGGTTTGGTCATGCAAGACTCGGGCGGTAGCACTGTCGAAAACAGTTTTCTTAAATGACGTCAGCCGCTCACTGCCATCGTGCGGATGCGATCGAGTATCCGTTGGTGGATACTGCCGAACCCGCCGTTGCTCATGACGAGCAGATGATCCCCCGGGCGCACCTCGGCGGTGGCAGCGGTCAAGACCTGATCGAGATCCGCACAAACACGCAGACGCTCACCGAGCGGGGCCAGCGTCGTGCTGGCATCCCAGGCTAGGTCCGGCGGGCTGTAGACCACCACGCGCTCGGCCATCTCCAGCGAGGCCGCCAGCGCGGTGCCATGGATGCCCATGCGCATGGTATTCGAGCGCGGCTCCAGCACCGCGATGATGCGTGCCTCGCCGACCTGGCGCCGCAGCCCGGCCAAGGTGCTTGCGATCGCGGTCGGATGGTGAGCGAAGTCGTCATAGACGCGGATGCCAGCCTCGGACCCACGCAGCTCCATGCGCCGCTTCACGCCCTGAAAGCGAGCCAACGCCGAGATCGCCCGCGCAGGCTCGATGCCGACATGCTGTGCCGCAGCGACCGCCGACATGGCGTTTTGTACATTATGTAGTCCAATCTGCGACCACTCGAGCAGCCCCTGCGGCTGCCCCTGGAAAAAGAGGCGAAACGACGAACCATCGGCCGCACAAAGCTCGGCCTGCCAATCACTGCCAGGGGCATCGCCGCCAGCCCCATCGGCGGTAGGGCGACCGGAGCCGATATCGGCCGCATCTGGCAAGCCAGCGGCCGCGACTCCAGTCGACACGCAGGGTGTCCAGCAACCCATCGCCAAGACCTCGGCGAGCGCGGCATCCTGCTGCGGATGGATGATCCTGCCGATGCTGGGCACGGTACGCACCAAATGATGGAACTGGCGCTGGATCTGCGCGAGATCATCGAAGATGTCGGCATGATCGAACTCGAGATTGTTCAGCACCAGGGTGCGCGGACGGTAATGGACGAACTTGGAGCGCTTGTCGAAGAAGGCGGTGTCGTACTCGTCCGCCTCGATCACAAAATATGCCCCATCCCCAAGCCGCGCCGAGAGCCCGAAATCCAACGGCACGCCGCCAATCAGAAACCCTGGCTTGACGCCAGCGGTCTCCAGAATCCAGGCCAGCATGCTCGCTGTCGTGGTCTTGCCGTGGGTTCCCGCCACCGCGAGCACATGGCGACCGCGCAAGCCCTGCTCGGCCAGCCATTGCGGCCCGGAGGTATAGGGCAGATCGCGATCGAGCATCGCCTCGACCACCGGCAGCCCGCGTTTCATCGCGTTACCGACGATCACCCGATCCGGTGCCGGGTCCAGATGCTCGGCAGCGTAGCCTGGCATCAGCGCGATGCCGGCGGCCTCGAGCTGGGTGCTCATCGGCGGATAGACGTTGGCATCGGAGCCGGTCACCCGATGGCCAAGCGCGCGTGCGATCAGCGCGAGGCCGCCCATGAAGGTGCCGCAGATACCGAGGATATGCAGGTGCATCACAGCGTCCTTAAAATCGATCGTTAGCCGGCGCCATTGATGAGACCGCTGACGATCATGAACGACAGCAGATCAAAACCGACCGCGATCGCCACGCCCTGCGGCAGGGGCAACGCGAAGGTGTGACGCAGGATATGCCCCGCCGCCAGGATGCTCCAGACCACCAGCAGCAGGAACAGCATGCCCGCGAGCGCGAGCAGCCCGCTCTCGGCATTCACCGGCCGCGCCAGACCAGCCGGCAGCAAGGCCAGCAAGGTGATCAAGGTATCGACCCCGATCAAGGCCGTTGCGGTCTGCAAGAAGCGCGCGCGTCGCTCGAGCAGACTCAGCGCCACCCACAAGGCGCCCAGCATCAGGGCCAGGTCGAGCAGACTCTGCAACAGGGCGCTACCGAGACCGGCCTCGGCCGTCAGTGCCAACAGCAGCCCCGCGCCTAGCCCGACCACCAACACCACAGAAAACAAGGCTGGCGATGCCGGCAGCTCTTGTGGCGCACGACGCAACAGCGCGAGTTCAATGAAGAAGTTGATGATAACGAGCACAACAGCACTTCCGAGACGAGGGTCGAGCCAGGCATGATAGCGACGCGACCGCCCGCAGGGAAACGCCGCGTTGTCCTGACGCACCGCCGCGATGCCGTTGGGCGGCGACCTTGGCGCTCGCTAGCCCTCTCGATTCTGCCCGGTCTTGACAGGCTGCGAGCGCCAACCCCCTTGGATGCCCAGCGCGAGCGCCGCGAGCAACATCAGACCCGCGATCGCCAAGGGCAGCCGACTGCCAAACCGAACAAAAGGCGTCGCCCCCGCGCGCGCCTTCAACGTCCCGGTGAGCGCCGCGCGTTCAAACAGTGGCAACCGAGCCCGCACCCGCCCACGCGGATCGATGATCGCCGAGATCCCGGTGTTGGTCGCCCGCACCAACCAGCGACCCGTCTCGAGCGCGCGCAAGCGCGCGAATTGCAGATGCTGATGCGGCGCCAGCGAATCGCCGAACCAGGAATCGTTGCTGACATTGATCAGGAAGGCGGCTTCCGGCAGCGCCTGCCGGACTTCCTCCGGGAACACATCCTCGTAGCAGATCGAGACGCCGACCGGCCAACCGCCCACCCGCAGCAACGGCCGCCGCGCTTGGCCGCGGCTAAAGTCGGACATCGGCACCTCGAACCAATCGATCAATGGCCGCAACTGCGCCTTGAACGGCAGGAACTCACCGAACGGCACCAGATGGCGCTTGAAGTACCGATCCTCGGCGCTGCCCAGGCTGACCAGGGCGTTGTAGTAGCGTCCATCGGGCTCCATCACCGGCAGCCCGATCACCACCTCGCTGCCAGCCGCGCGTGCCGCCTCGCCCAGGGGCTGGATCAGCACCTCCTCGACCCGATGGAGGAACGCCGGGATCGCGGTCTCCGGCCAGACGATTAAGTCACTGTCCAGATGCGCCTTGGTCAGCGTCAGATAGATATCCAGCGTCGGCAGCAGCCCGTCGGCATCCCATTTCACCGCTTGCTCGACATTGCCCTGGATCACGCTGACCTGGATCGACGACCCCTGCCCCTCTGCATTCGGCGTCGGTCGCGTCCAGTCCAGTTGCCAAACCAGCCCGGAACCCAGCCAGAGCAGCAAGAGACCAGCCAGCGCACGCGCGCGAACTCGGCCGCGCCAATGCCAGAGTCCCCAGAGCAGTCCGCCGGACAAGGCCACTGCCAGGCTCAGGCCGTGCACTCCGAGGACTGGCGCCAAACCACCGAGCGGTCCATCAAGCTGCCCGTTACCGGCAAACAGCCAGGGGAAGCCGGTGAACAGCCAACCGCGCACCCATTCCATGAGCACCCAGAGCGCCGGCAACAGCAGCAATGGCCCGACCCAAACCGCAGCACGCTCGCGCAACACCCGCGCTTCGATCAACCGGATCAACCAGGCCGTGAGCCCGTAATAGAGCGCCATCACAGCCACGAACACCAGCATCAGCAGGTTAGCGATCGGCGCCGCCATGTTGCCGAACTCGTTCAGGCTGATGCGAACCCAGGCAACGCCAACGCCAAACAGCGCGATCCCGAACAGCCAGCCGATCCCGAAGGCACTAGCGCCAGTGCGGCCGCGCAGCGCCTGATAGAACCCGAGCAGCGAGAGCACCGCCAGCGGATAGAGGCCGAACGGCGCGAAGGAAAACACCATGAGTGCGCCGGATAGCAGCGCCAGCAACGCTGACAGCCATCCGTCGCGCAGCGGCTTCATCGAGGCCGAGCCCGAAGAAACCCATCGAAGACGAACATTGGGCTGATCAGTCTGGACAGCCTCGAGCCTGCGCGCTCAGCGTCAATCATAGTGCGCATCCTTCCAGCGGCGCAGCGCCGTAAACACCTGCGCCTGTCCATCCAGCGGCGCGCCGGCGAAGCGCTCGGCGGCGGCGATCACTGCGGGTTCTGCGGTGCGCAGGAACGGATTCACCGCGAACTCCTCGGCCAGGGTCGTGGGCACCGTCGGCTGCCCTTGGGCACGGCGTTGTTCGGCGGCGGTGATCGCTGCTGCTACGGCTGGGCTGTCGGGCTCGACCCAGCGCGCGAAACCGAGATTGGCCAAGGTGTATTCATGGGCGCAGTAGCAGCGCGTCGACGCTGGCAGCTCAGCAATCCGCCGCAAGGAAGCCGCGAGCTGCTCGAAGGTGCCGTCGAAGACCCGCCCGCAACCAGCCGCGAACAGGGTATCGCCGCAAAACAGGCTGTCCTTGCCCCGGTAGGCGATGTGCGTCGCGGTATGCCCGGGGACCGCCATCACCTCAAATTCGATATCGAGCCGCGCCATATCGGATCCCGCCAGGCTGACTCGATTGCCATCGGCCACCACGCGCGTCAGCCCCGGAATACGCCGATCCTCCGGCCCAAAGACCTCGGCCTCCGGCCAGAGCCGCCGCAGATCCGCTAGACCGCCGATGTGATCCGCATGGTGATGAGTGATCAGGATCGTATCCAACCGCAGCCCATCGCGCCGCAGGCGCTCGATCACCGGCTTGGCCTCGCCCGGATCGACGATGGCACAAGACGCCCTATCCGGCCGATGCAGTAGCCAGATATAGTTGTCCTCAAACGCGGGAATTGGCTCGATGATCAGACTCATGCCCGCTCAACCCGCGCTCGCCCCTTTCAGGCGCGTCTGCTCCAGCCCCAAATCGCGCAGCTCGGCGCGCACCGCCTCCTCAATGCCGGCATCATCGAGCCCACAGGCGGCGAGCTGCTGCTCATGGCTAGCCTGATCTTGGCAGCGATCCGGCAGCCCCAGATGCAGGCAGCGCACCAGCACGCCCTGCTCGGCGAGCAGCTCCGACACCGCCGAGCCGGCCCCGCCGGCCACCGCGTTCTCCTCGACCGTCACCAGCAGTTGATGGCGCTCGGCCATCTCCAGAATCAGCAGATCATCAAGCGGCTTCACAAAGCGCATGTTGACCACGGTCGCATTCAAGCGCTCGCCGACCGCCTCGGCGGCGGCGACGCGACTGCCGAAGGCCAGCAGCGCCACATCCTGCCCCTCACGGCGGATCTCGGCCGTGCCGATCGGCAGCAACGCCCCGCCGGTCTTGTCCACGGCGACCCCAGGACCATTCCCGCGCGGATAGCGCACCATCGCCGGGCCATCATGGGCATAGGCGGTCTCCAGCATCCACCAGCACTCATGCTCATCGGCGGGCGCCATGATGACGATGTTCGGCAGCGGGCGCGTGTAGCTGTAGTCGAAGGCACCGGCGTGGGTCGGGCCATCGGCACCGACCAGCCCGGCGCGATCGACCGCGAAGGTCACGTCGAGCCCCTGCAGACAGACATCGTGCACCAGCTGATCGTAGCCACGCTGCAGGAAGGTCGAATAGATCGCCACCACCGGTTTCATCGCCTCGCAGGCCATGCCGGCGGCCAGCGTCACCGCGTGCTGCTCGGCGATGCCGACGTCGAAGTAGCGCTCCGGGAAGCGTTCCGAGAAGCGCACCATGCCCGAGCCCTCGCGCATCGCCGGGGTGATCGCGAGCAGCCGCGAATCGGCCTCGGCACGCTCACAGAGCCAGTCGCCAAAGATCTGGGTGTAGCTCTTGCGCCCGCCCTTCTTAGGCACCGCGCCGGTCTTCAGATCAAAGGGGGTCACACCATGATAGGTGGTCGGTGCGTGCTCGGCCGGCTCATAGCCATGGCCTTTCTGGGTAATCAGGTGCAGCAGCCGCGGGCCGGGCATCTTCTTCATGTTGCGCAGGGTCGCGACCACCGCATCCATATCATGGCCGTCCACTGGGCCGATGTAGTTGAAGCCAAGCTCCTCGAATAACGTGCTCGGCATCACCATGCCCTTCACATGTTCTTCCCAGCGACCGACCAGCTCGCGTAGCTGCGGCATCCCGCGCAGGGCGGTCTTACTGCCTTCGCGCATCCTGGTATAAAGCCCGCCAGAAAGCAGCCTGGCCAAGTGGCTGCTAATGGCGCCCACCGGTGGCGAGATCGACATCTCGTTATCGTTGAGGATGATCAAGACATCGGGATCGAGCGGGCCGCCATGATTCAACGCCTCGAAGGCCATGCCGGCACTCAGCGCACCATCGCCGATCACCGCGATGATCTGGCGCTGCTCGCCCTTCTGCTTGGCCGCGATCGCCATGCCGAGCGCGGCGCTGATCGAGGTGCTCGAATGCCCGACACCAAAGGTGTCGTAAGGGCTCTCGGTGCGCTTCGGGAAGCCCGACAGCCCTCCTTGCTGGCGCATCCGCGCCATCCGATCACGCCGACCGGTCAGGATCTTGTGTGGATAGGCCTGATGGCCGACGTCCCAGATGATCCGATCATGCGGCGTATCGAAGACATAATGCAGGCCGATGCTCAGCTCGACCACGCCGAGCCCCGCAGCGAGATGGCCGCCAGTGCGCGACACACTCTCGATCAAAAAACCACGCAGCTCGGAGGCGAGCTGTTTGAGGTCGCTACTCGGAAGCAGCCTCAGATCGGCGGGGTCATCGATGGTCGAGAGCAGCGGAAAGGGATGCTCGGAGGCACTGGCGGAGCCGTTTGGAATATCGGACATGCTGGGATAACCGGATCGTCGATCAAGCGATAGGGGCGAAGCGGCTTGCGGAAAACAGCGATGAATCCCGATGAGCCTGCCCGGATTCTAGTGCATCATCGCGCGCCCCGCATTGTTACGACTCAGGTACCCGCTCCAGTTTCAGTCGGCGAGCGCATCGGAGACCTCGATCCGAAACAGCCAAGGCCAGCGTTTTCCGGTCACCAGCAGATGACCGGTCTCGCGCTCGAAGGCAATCCCATTGAGGACTTGCTCATGTCGGCGCGGTTGCTCCTTCGGCCAGAGATGGCTCAGATCCACATAACCCAACACCCGACCATCCGCCGGATCGATACGCACTAGGTGATCTTGGTACCAGACATTCGCCCAAACCTCGCCGCCGATGAATTCGAGTTCATTCAGGCGCCGCACCGGCTGGTCGCCATCCATCACCCGCACGCGTTTTAGCTCGCGGCCATCGACGGGATCGAGGAAGCGCAGCTCGGCACTGCCATCACTCATGATCCACTGCCGGCCGTCGTGGGTCAGCCCCCAGCCTTCGCCCGTGATCGTGAACCGAGCGCGCGGCTCCAGGGTGGCACGCGCGTAACGCAAGCCGACACCAGCCCGCCAGGTCAGTTGGATGAGTTCATCCCGCCACTCGGTGATGCCCTCGCCGAACCAGCGCGCGGGCAGATCGACGCGCTCCAGCACGCGCCCCGTCTCGAGGTCGACGCGACGCAGCGAGGATTCGCCATAGCCGCCGGTGCCCTCGTACAGCACGCCATCGGCGAGCACCAAGCCTTGGGTAAAGGCGTCGGGATCGTGTGGATAGCGCGCGATGACCTGGGCTGAAGCGACCGGTGCCTCAAATGCCTGCGCCGCCTCAACGCTGGCCCCCGTGACGAGCCCCGTTATGAGTCCGATGATGAGCCAGGCACCGCCGCCACCCCGCCAACCCACTCAGCTCGTCCCATCGGCGTCATCGAGGGCACCGAGCTGATGCTCGAGGCAACGCACCCGGCTGCGCAACCACTCGACCTCATCGAGCAGATCCAACGCCAGCGCGGTGCCGGCCAGATTCAGCTCCAGATCCCGCTGCAGGCGCAGCGCGCGGCGCGTGCGCCGCACCTCGATGCCGGTGAAGCGCCATTGCTCCGGGGCCGCGCCACGCGGTTGCAGCATCCCTTCGCTGACCATCGATCGCACCTGCTCCAGGCTCAGGCCGCACACCTGGGTCAACTCGGTCACCGTCACCACCGTGCGCTCATCCAAGATGATGCCTTCCAGTGCGCTGATGTTCGTCGACATGGGCTCAAACCCCCAGCGTTGCACGCGGATTGAAGGACGTGAAGTGCTCGGCCATGGTCTCGAAAGCCGCCCGCGCCTCGGCGCTATCCGCCGGCGGATTGCGGATCTCGAGCTGCACGAAGGCATCGCCAGCGGGCTTGCCAGGCAGGCCGCGACCCTTGAGCCGCAAGCGCTGACCGCTCTGCGAGCCAGCCGGGATCTTGAGGCTCAGGGTTCCGCCGAGCGTCGGCACCGGCACGCTCGCCCCACGCGCCGCCTCCCAGGGTGCGATCGGCACTGTCAGATGGATATCCTTACCCTCGGCGCGAAAAAACGGATGCGGCTCGAATTCGACCTCGAGGAAGAGATCGCCCGCCTGAGCACCGCCGCCGAATCCCGCGCCGCCTTGACCCGCCAGCCGGATCTGTTGCCCCTCCGTAACGCCAGCCGGGATGCGGACATTCAGGGTCTTGGTGCGGGTCGCCACCTGGCCCTGGGCATCGATCTCCGGCACCTCGAGCCGCAACTGGCGCGTGCCGCCCTTGTACGCCTCCTCGAGCGAGATGCGGATGCGCGCGCTCTGGTCGGAACCACGCCCGGCGAATGGATCAGCATGCATACCGGCACCACCAAAACCGCTGGAACGGCCGGTGCGACCACCGCCCATGCCCCCCATACCAAAGATACTGGAGAAGAAGTCGCTGAATTGGTCCGCTTCCTCCCGCGAAAACCCATCACCGCGCCCCCGCGCCCCGCCACCGGGGGGTGGGCGGAAGTGATCGCCCGCTTGCCAACCGCTACCAAGCGCATCGTATTGCGCCCGCTTCTCCGGGTCCTTCAAGACCTCATTGGCCTCGTTAACCTCCTTGAAACGCGTCTCGGCATCCGGCTCCTTGCTCACATCCGGATGATACTTGCGCGCCAACTTGCGATAAGCCGCCTTGATCTCGTCGGGCTTCGCCTCGCGCGAGACACCTAGGATCTTGTAGTAATCCTTGTATTCCATCGTGACTTTCGACTCACAGAACGATTCGATCGCGCGCTGTGGGATGAGGCAAGCGCACCACCTTTGGATTCAGCCCCGATGGTAACCCGATGCGCGCCCGAACCACAGTAGGGAGGCTTCGCTCATCGGCAACACCGAGCGACGAGGGTTAGAATCGCTATTAGCCATCCTGGTCCAAACGCGATAGACGGCGATCCCGCTCGCGCGAGCCCAACCTACTTCACCGAGACCCATCATGACCGACAAAGAACCGTTGATCATCTTCGACACCACGCTGCGCGACGGTGAGCAGAGCCCGGGCGCGTCGATGACCCGCGACGAGAAGGTGCGCATCGCCACCGCCCTCGAGCGGCTGCGGGTCGACGTGATCGAGGCCGGCTTCCCGGCCGCTAGCACCGGCGACTTCGAGGCCGTGCAGGCGGTCGCGCGCGCGGTCAAGGACAGCACCGTCTGCGGCCTTGCGCGCGCGCTCGAAGGCGACATCGATCGCGCCGGCGAGGCGCTCAAGGACGCCAATGCCGGGCGCATCCACACCTTCATCGCCACCTCGCCGATCCACATGGAAAAGAAGCTCAAGATGAGCCCGGACCAGGTGGTCGAGCAGGCCGTGATCGCGGTCAAGCGGGCGCGCCAGCATTGCGACGATGTCGAGTTCTCGCCCGAGGACGCCGGTCGCTCCGAGATCGATTTCCTGTGCCGCATCCTCGAGGCCGTGATCGACGCCGGCGCGCGCACCATCAACATCCCCGACACCGTGGGCTACGCCGTGCCGCATCAATTCGGCAGCCTCATCGCGCAACTGCGCGAGCGCGTCCCGAACGCCGACAAGGCGGTCTTCTCGGTGCACTGCCACAATGACCTCGGCCTCGCCGTCGCCAACTCGCTCGCCGCCGTCCAGCACGGCGCCCGCCAAGTGGAATGCACCATCAACGGCCTCGGCGAGCGTGCCGGCAACGCCGCGCTGGAAGAGGTCGTGATGACGGTGCGCACTCGCCAAGACTACTTCCAGTGCGACACCCGGCTGGACACCACCCAGATCGTCAACTGCTCGCGCCTGGTCTCGGGCATCACCGGCTTCCCGGTGCAGCCGAACAAGGCCATCGTCGGCGCCAATGCCTTCGCCCATGAGTCCGGCATCCATCAGGACGGCGTGCTCAAGCATCGCGAGACCTACGAGATCATGCGCGCCCAGGATGTCGGCTGGCAGCAGAACCGGATGGTGCTCGGCAAGCACTCCGGTCGCAACGCCTTCCGGGCGCGGCTCGAGGAGCTGGGCGTGCAGCTCGCCACCGTCGAGGAGCTGAACGAGGCCTTCCGCCGCTTCAAGGATCTGGCCGACAAGAAGCACGAGATCTTCGACGAAGACCTGCAGGCGCTGGTCACCGATGCCACCCTCGGCAGCGCCAACGAGCGCGTGAAGCTGGTCTCGATGCGGGTCTGCTCCGAGACCGGCGAGACCCCGCGCGCCGATCTGGTCCTGAGCGTCGATGGCGAGGAAGAGCCCGGCACCGCGATCGGCGGCGGCCCGGTCGACGCCTGCTTCCGCGCCATCGAGTCGATTGTGAACAGCGGCACCACGCTCAAGCTCTACTCGGTCAACGCCATCACCAGCGGCACCGATGCCCAGGGCGAGGTCACGGTGCGGCTCGAGCGCGGCGGCCATGTGGTCAACGGCGCTGGCGCCGATACCGACATCGTCATCGCCTCGGCCAAGGCCTATCTGAACGCGCTCAACAAGCTCAGTAGCGCCAGAGCGCGCGCCCACCCGCAGACCGGTGATGTTTGAGGGCCGCCATGGATGAAGCACGCCGTTTGCACTATCTGGCGGCGATGGGCATCCAGGTCTGGCAGCTGCGGGCCGCAGCCGAGTCAGCTGGAGCGCTGGAGCAGGCTTCGGAGTCGGAACCCGAGCCGCAATCCGCTCATGAACCCGAGCAGGAACCACGAGCGGCCCTGACGCCAAACCCGAAGGCAACGACCGGCGCGACCGGTGCGCAGGCGGCGTTGCAAGCGATCGCGCGGGCGTCATCGGCCCGCAGAGCCCCAGCCGAGGCGTCCGCGGCGAAGCCCGAGTCGCCACCGGCCGGCACGCCAGCCTCCGCCCAGCGACCAGCTCCGACAACCCCGCGCCCAGCGCCGCCAACGCATCAAGTGCATCCAGCGCCAGCTCAGGCAGTCTCCCCGTCGCCCCCCGACGCACAGGAACCCCCGCCCTGGCTCGACGAACCTCCCCCCTGGACGGATGACGAACAACCGCCTGTGGCAATCGAGCCAGAGCACTATTTCGCCGCCCACGACCAAGGGCCAGTTGCCAGTGCGACCGAGGATCAGCGCGAGATCGCCGGCATGGACTGGGATGCGCTCGCGGCCCGCGTCGCCGAGTGCCGGCGCTGCCCGCTCTGCGAGACCCGCACCAAGACCGTCTTCGGCGTCGGCAATCGCCATGCCGAACTGCTGTTCATCGGCGAAGGACCCGGCCAGGACGAAGACCAGCAGGGCGAACCCTTTGTCGGCCGCGCTGGCAAGCTCCTCGACAAGATGCTCGCGGCCATTGGGCTAGAGCGTGAGCAGGTCTACATCGCCAACATCGTCAAATGCCGCCCGCCCCGCAACCGTAACCCCGCGCCTGACGAGGCCACCGCCTGCCGTCCCTACCTCGAACGGCAGATCGCGCTGATCCAGCCCAAGCTCATCGTCAGCCTCGGCGCCGTCTCGGCCAACAACCTGCTCGACAACAGCGAGGCCGTCGGCCGCATGCGCGGTAAGCGGCATCATTATCAGCCCAGCGATGGCGCCGAGCCGATCCCGCTGCTGGTCACCTATCACCCGTCGTATTACCTGCGAAGCCCGGCTGAGAAGGTAAAAGGCTGGCAGGATCTGCAGCGGATCATCAAGACCAGCCGGGAGCCATCTTCTTCTTAATCCGCGCCCGGCTGATTGGCCGGGCGATGCCAGGTATATTTTAACTTGCGCGCGTGCGGTGATGAAGGCACGTACTAGGCTCAGGCAAGGCGTTAAAGGGGGTCGGTATGAGTCAGTCTGATGTTTCCGTGTATCTACCAAAGGATTTTGGCGAGCTTTCAGCGGATGAGCAGGCTCGTGTGCTGGAGTGGCTGGGCCTTGCTCAAGATGTGGCGACAGAGGGGGCTGGTCCGGTGTTGCGAAGGAGGGTGATCGGTTGATCTTGGTGCAGTGCAAGCGCTACGCCTCCGAGCACCTGGTGGGGCGTCCAGCGATACAGCAGTTCAAGGGCGTGATCGAGGAAAACGACGCCGATCTAGGCGTGTTCGTGACCAGCAGCGCGTTTACTGCTCACGCCCAGGAGAGTGCTGCAAAAAGTCGCAAGCTGCTATTGATCGATGCCGCCGCCCTGTGGCGTTGGCAGACTGAGGGCCTGCCGGTGCCGTTAGTCGGCCCCGGCGGTAATACGTTATGAGTCTTTTGGTGGGTCTGGCGGCAGCTTAAATAAACCAGGTAATCCCCGGTGAATGTCAAGCATGTTGTCGCCTGCAGCATGGTTTCACGCGGCCCTATTGACCGGTGTGGTCTCGAGCGCTCGCTGCGGATTGAGCGAGACGACCTTGATGGGGTTCCAGTTGCGGGTGTTGCCACTCCAACGCGCTGGATGTTTGTCCCGAGCGGCCTGGTTGAGTGCATGGCGCTGAGCCAGGATGGCCCGCTCCTCGCCGCGATGCCGCGCCTCCGGAGTCACAAAGCGAATCTCGCTGTGGCGATGCTCGGTGTTGTACCAGCTGACTGCTTGTCTGGCTCAGCCAGGCGTGCAAAGAGGGTCCACCCGTTGTAAACCAGTGCGGTGATGCGCGCCATGAAGCGGCAGCGCTTCAGATCGCGGGTGGTAAAGCCACCCCAGCCCCAGTGGTGCTTGAGCTCATCAAAAGTGTTCTCACAATCGGCGCGGTCGCGGTACAGCCCGGCAACGGTGAGGATCTCGGACTCCAGCGAGGTGACCAG
>NZ_JCAQIA010000049.1:0-20663 GCF_059621085.1 Halochromatium sp. NSM3
CCACAGGAGATGACGATCGAGAGCAACCTACTCAAAGACAGTAGACAGCCGCAGATAGATACATGGCGCTCGAGACCATGGGTATTGCGCTTGGCATGATCGAGACGCGTGGGCTGGTGCCGGCAATCGAAGCGGCCGATGCGATGACGAAGGCCGCCGAGGTGCGGATGATCGGCCGTGAGTTCGTCGGCGGCGGCTATGTCACCGTGCTGGTGCGCGGCGAGACCGGTGCCGTGAACGCCGCCGTGCGCGCCGGCGCCGATGCCTGCGAGCGCGTCGGCGACGGCCTGGTGGCCGCGCACATCATCGCCCGTCCGCACCGCGAGGTGGAGCCGGTGCTGCCGACCGGAAGCGGCAGCAGCTCGGACTGATCGGGCGCGGCATCCAATCGAGCCGCCGCGCGGCGGGCTGGGTAGCTCCAGCTGTCGTCGCGGTCGGCCTCGAGCCTCATTGACACGATCGCGAAGCGGGTCACCTAGGCCCGGCGCGTCAACCCTAGGAGAAGTTCGATGGCACATGAAACGATGGGCATTGCCCTCGGAATGATCGAGACGCGCGGCCTGGTGCCGGCAATCGAAGCAGCCGACGCGATGACGAAGGCGGCGGAGGTCAGGATGATCGGCCGTGAGTTCGTCGGCGGCGGTTATGTCACCGTGCTGGTGCGCGGCGAGACTGGCGCCGTGAACGCCGCCGTGCGCGCCGGTGCCGACGCCTGCGAACGCGTCGGCGACGGCCTAGTGGCTGCGCACATCATTGCCCGTCCGCACCGCGAGGTGGAGCAGGTGCTACCGACTGGGAACGGCTCGGCGGACTGAGAGGGATCTAACAGGGGGCGAACAGGGGCCTAATCGGCCAAGCCGTGTCGGGTGAGCCTCACCTGCCACGGCGAGCCTGCTCGGCAAATCAGCATCGACGGACTGGGATCCACGCAGCGCATGCGTCACGCAACCGTTCATCCACGCACACTGGGCTATCTTGGCCGTGCTCTGAGTCTCGAATACTCGGCCGTGCAGCAGTACATGACGCAAGCAGCACTGGCCGAGGCTTGGGGCTTGAAGGAAGCGGCTGATCGGTTTCGCCGCGAAACCGTGGAGGAGATGCAGCACGCCGAACACCTGGTCAAGCGCATGCTCGGCCTTGGGGTCTCGCCGAATGCGTCGCAGATGCGTCCCGCAGGTGTGGCCCGGAATCTGATCGACCTGCTGCGCCAGGACGCCGTGCTCGAGGCCGAGATCGTCGCGCTCTACGACGAGGCGACGCGCTTCTGCCGGCGCATTGGCGATCATGAGAATGGCGAGTTCTTCAATGGACTGCTCCAGGATGAACTGCATCACGCCGCCGAGATCGAGACCTGGCTCGAGGCCCTCGGGGTGCCCCGGCATCAACCGAATGAACGGGCCTATTTCTGATGGCCAGATCTACGGCCGACACCGGCGGTCATCCCTGGCGCGAGCGTGCGCGCCCGCTGCGCTTGGAGCGGCGCATTGAATTCGACGATTACGAGCCCTTGCGGGATTTCCTTGATCAGGTCGCGGTGCTGTCCGAAACAACCCAGGTCTTTCCGAACTTGAGCTTTGGCCGCACCTATGTGAACTTTACCCTGTTTGCAGAAGAGGGGGCGGAGCAGGTTGGGGAGGAGTTGCATGCCTTTGCGCGCCAGGTCGATGCGCTCCTGGATACCGCCGATGGCTCCTAAAGGTGCGGCCTGCGGGTCCATCATCTCGATGACCAACGCCTTGCACCTTGCATACTGGTTGGAGGATGGAACATGAGCGAAGAGAACACCCAATCCGCGTCGACCGGGGCGTCCACGCCCGCCTCGAGTTCGGCTGGCGCGACGACAACGACGCGCAAGAAGGCGCCGGTCAAGGCCGCCGCGCCGACCCGCAGGAGTCGCCCACAACGGACCGCGCCGGCCCAGAAGGGAGCCTTCGGTGTCGCGGCACTCGCCAGCGAAGCGCGGGCGCGGAATCCCTCCGTGGATGATCCCTTTCAAGGCGGTCATCGGATCTGGCCAGATTGAGCTTGCCATGCCGAGGCCGCTCGGTCCGGCAACAGCGCTCCTCAAAACCCACTCGTCCAAGTCCCGCGATGAGCCAACAGGCTGATCCTGGCATGGAGCCTGTCGAACCGAGGACTTGGTCGCATGGCCGGACGTAAACCCAAGGGCGTACCTGCTGGAAGCAGTCGTCACAGCGCGATGCCCCATACTACCGTCACTCCCGACGCCGTCGACGTGCGCACGAGCACCGGTGGTCATAGCTCGGATTATCTGATCCGACATACCACCCTGCGCCAACTGCAACTGCTCGAGGCCATCGTGCGGCTTGGCAGTTTCACCCGCGCCGCCGAGGAACTCTTCCTTACCCAGCCGACGGTCTCGATGCAGATCAAGAAGCTCTCCGAGGCCATCGGCACGCCGCTGTTTCGCCATGTCGGGCGCACCATCGAGCCGACCGACGCGGGCCGCGAGGTGCATGCAGCCTGTCGCGATATCCTCGGCACGCTGTCGAACCTCGAGATCAAGCTTGCCGATCTGAAGGGGCTGAAACGCGGCCGCTTGCGGCTCGGAGTGCTGACCACGGCCAAGTACGTCGCGCCCGAGATCCTCGGCGCCTTCTGCCAGGTCTATCCGGGCATTGATGTCTCGCTCAAGGTCACCAACCGCGAGCACATCCTCGAGCGGCTGCTGGGGCATGACGATGATCTCTATGTGATGGGGCAACCCCGCGAGGTCAACGATCAGATTCAGACCATCCCCTTCGCGCCGAATCCACTCGTCATGGTCGCCAGCGTCGATCATCCGCTGGCCGGGCAACGCGCGATCCCGCTCAGCGCCCTGGCCGAGGAGAATTTCATCCTGCGCGAGTCCGGCTCCGGGATTCGGGATGCGGTGCTCGCGCACTTTGCCGCCGGTGGTCTCGTGCCACGGGTGCGCATGCAGCTCGGCAGCAATGAGGCCATCAAACGCGCCATCGTCGGTGGTCTCGGGATTGCGGCCCTGTCCCTGCATTCGCTCACGCTCGAGAGTGCCGGCGGGCGTCTCGCGTTGCTCGATGTCGAGGGGTTTCCGATTATCCGTCGTTGGCACCTGGTCTATTCTCGGGCGCGCGAACTGTCGCTCATTGCGCGCACCTTTCTGGATTTTGCCATCGACTACGAGCCAGAGATTCGGGCGCGCCTGGCCGAGGCCGAGACCAATTTCGCGCGTGTGCGCGACAGCCTGATCGCGCCATCGCGTTAAGCCTAGATAGCTTCCAGCCATGCCTCCAGACCAATATCCTTATCCCGTTTTTCGCATCGGCATCATTGGCGGCGGCCAGCTCGGGCGCATGCTGGTCAAGGCGGCCAAGCGCATCGGCTGTACCTGCGTCGTGCTCGATCCCACCCCGGGATCGCCGGCCGGTCAAGTCTCGGGGCGCCAGATCCTGGCCGATTCACATGATCCGGACGCCTTGCAGCAGCTGGCGGATCAGGTCGATGTGATCACCTTCGATATCGAGGACATCGATGTCGCTATCTTGAGCACGATCGCGCGGCGCGGGCATCGCATCTTGCCGCCCACGGCACTGCTCGCCGAGATTCAGGACAAGCTGCGGCAGAAGCAGTTGCTGCTCCGGCTCGGCATCCCGAGCGCCGAGTTCGTCGCCGCCGAGCAGCCGGATGCGGACAGCTTCGCCCGCTTCGGTTATCCACTGGTGCAGAAGGCCCGGCGCGGAGGCTACGACGGTCGCGGCGTGGTGGTGATGCACTCGCCGGCCGATTTTGCCCAAGCGCTGCCAGTGCCCTCGTTGATCGAGCGTTTTATCCCGGCGGCCAAGGAACTGGCGGTGATCGTGGTGCGCGGTCAGGATGGCGAGGTACGCAGCTATGATCCGGTGGAGATGTGCTTCCGCCCCGGCGAGAACATCCTCGATATCCTACTGGCACCGGCAAGGCTACCGGCCGAAACCGCCGCCGCAGCCTGCCGCCTTGCCATCGAGACGGTCACCGCGCTGGAGGGGGTCGGCATCTTCGGCATCGAGCTGTTCCTCACCGAGGACGGCGAGCTGCTGGTCAACGAGGTGGCACCGCGCACGCATAATTCTGGCCACTACACCATCGAAGCCTGCATCACCGATCAGTTCGAGCAGCATCTGCGCGCGATCACCGGGCTGCCGCTCGGGGTGACCGATCAGCTGATGCCGGCGGCGATGATCAATCTGCTCGGCGCGCCGGGTGCGTCCGGCCCCCCGGTGATTCGGGGCCTGCGTGCGGCGCTCGCGATTCCCGGCGTCTCGGTGCATCTGTATGGTAAGGCCGAGACCCGGCCGTTCCGCAAGATGGGTCATGTGACGGTTCTGGATGCGGACATCGAACGCGCGCGCGAGAAAGCAGAGCAGGTGCGCGCCTTGATCGAGATTGGAGGCGAGCGAGACTGATGAGCATGCGTCAAGACAAGCCCCTAGTTGGCGTCATCATGGGCAGTGATTCGGACCTGCCGGTGATGCAGGCCGCAGCCGAGATCCTCGACGAACTGCGAGTGTCCTACGAACTCAGCATCGTCTCCGCCCATCGCACCCCGAAGCGGCTGTTCACCTATGCCGAGCAGGCCGCCGAGCGTGGCCTGCGGGTGATCATCGCCGGAGCGGGCGGCGCGGCGCATCTGCCTGGCATGATCGCGGCGATCACGCCCCTACCGGTGATCGGCGTGCCGGTCAAATCAGCGGCGCTCTCGGGGCAGGATTCGCTGTTGTCGATCGTGCAGATGCCGGCCGGGGTGCCGGTGGCGACCGTCGCCATCGACGGTGCCAAGAACGCCGGGCTGTTGGCGGCGCAGATCCTGGGGACCGCCGATCTCGAGCTGCGCCAGCGGGTTCAGCACTACAAGGAGAACCTCGAGGCGCAGGTGCTGACCAAGGCGCAACGGGTCGAGGCTGGCGAGATCACCGCCGAGACCGTCCGCGCCGCACGCGGTGTGCGCTGAGGCCCGGGCTGTAACGCCGCTGAGGTGCGTCTCATGGAGATCGCCGAGCTACTCGCCTTCGGGGTCCAAAACAACGCCTCGGACCTGCATCTCTCGGCCGGTCTGCCGCCGATGATCCGAGTCGATGGCGACATGCGTCGGATCAACGCACCCGCGCTCGAGCATCGCGCGGTGCATGCGCTGATCGACGCGATCATGAACGACAAGCAGCGCAAGGATTACGAGGCGTTCCTCGAGGCCGATTTCTCGTTCGAACTCCCCGGTGTCGCGCGCTTCCGCGTCAATGCCTACAACCAGAAGCGGGGCGCGGCTGCAGTTTTCCGCACCATCCCGTGCAAGGTGTTGACGCTCGATGATCTGCAGGCGCCGGAGAGCTTCAAGCACATCGTCGCTGTGCCGCGCGGCTTGGTGCTGGTGACCGGGCCGACCGGCTCGGGGAAATCGACCACGCTTGCGGCGATGGTCGATGATGTGAACGACAAGGAGTACGGGCACATCCTCACCATCGAGGATCCGATCGAGTTCGTCCACGTCAGCAAGCGCTGCCTGATCAACCAGCGCGAGGTGCACCGCGATACCCTCGGCTTCAGCGAGGCGCTGCGCTCGGCACTGCGGCAAGACCCGGACATCATCCTGGTCGGCGAGTTGCGCGATCTCGAGACCATCCGACTCGCGCTGACCGCCGCCGAGACCGGCCATCTAGTGTTCGCCACCCTGCATACCAGCTCTGCGGCCAAGACCATCAACCGCATCGTCGATGTCTTTCCGGCCGCCGAGAAGGCCATGGTACGCTCGATGCTCTCGGAATCCCTACGCGCGGTGATCGCGCAGACGCTGCTGAAGAAAACCGGCGGCGGTCGCATCGCCGCCCACGAGATCATGATCGGCACCCCCGCGATCCGCAATCTGATCCGCGAGGATAAGATCGCGCAGATGTACTCCTCAATCCAAACCGGTCAGGCGCACGGCATGCAGACCCTAGATCAGAACCTGACCGAGCTGCTCAAGCGCGGGCTGATCTCCAAGGCCGATGCACGCGGTCAGGCGCAGAACAAAGAGACCTTTCAATAGCGCCAAGCGCTAGAGTGCCGCAGAGCCACAAACAGCGCGCAGTGGCGTGACCACGAGCAAGTGGCGTTAGTGCTGAGCGCGCGCTGCGTGTGAGTCGCTGTAATCGCCGCTCTCGGGCCGAAAGCGCGCCGGCACCGGCGCCAGCGAGCGTAACCGCAGATGCAACGCAGCCTTGGCCAGCAGGTGTGCGCTCACCGGCGTCGTCATGAAGAGAAACAGCGCGACGAGCAGCTCTACCGGCGTCGTTGCCGAGCCTTCGGCGGCAAAATACAGCGCCGATGCCGCGAGCATGCCGCCGACGCCTAGGGTCGTCGACTTGGTGGGACCATGCAGCCGACAGAAGAAGTCCGGTAACGACGCCAGGCCGATCGAGCCGATTAGGGTGAACGCAGCCCCGAGCAGGATGAGCAAGGCGATGACGGTATCGATCAGCATCATGAGCGCCCTCGTGGCGGATCTATTCGGCGGGTCTATTCGATCAGGTTGCCGCGCAGCAGGTAGCGGCAGAGCGCGGCGGTGGCGATAAAGCCGAGCAGCGCCAGCAGGAGCGCCGAGGCGAAGTACAGCATGTTGTGGAACTGGATGCCGAGCAGTACCAGCAGCGCGATGCTGTTGGTGTAGAGCGTATCCAGCGCCAAGATCCGGTCGGGCATGTCGGGGCCGCGCAGGGCGCGCCACAGGTTGAGCAGCAACGCCAGACTGAGCATGGTCAGCGCGGCGCCGATCGCGACATCGAGGACATTCATGGAAACATCTCCAGCAGCAGGCGTTCGTAACGGTCCTTGATCATTGCGCATTCGGCGGCGGTATCGGCCGGATCGGGCGCATCGAGCAGATGCAACAACAGCACACGCCGATCGGCACTCAGGTCCGCCGACAATGAGCCTGGTGATAGCGAGATGGTGGTCGCTAGGACGTAAAGCGCAAAGGGCTCATTCAACGCGAGTGGCAGCTCGACGAAGGCGGGTCGCGGATGGCGCGAGGGCGTTAGGATCAACGCGGCGATGCGCAGGTTGGCAATGACGACATCCACCGCGACTCGCCATAGATAGAGGACGATCAGGAGCGGGCGGCGCGGCCTGAGTCGGCCTGCCCAAAAGCGGCTTGAGGCCGTGGTGACCGCCAACGCCAGGATGGTCCCGAGCACGATCTGACCGAACGCAAGGCTCCCCTGCAGCAGCAGCCAGAGGAGCGTCAAGGACAAGACCGCGAGTGGATAGCCGAGCAGCGGTTTGACAAGGCGCATCATTGATGACCTCCACTGTTCGCCGAGGCCGTGGCGGCCGATAGCGTGTCGACCGGTTCCAGTCCGCTGATTGCGATGATGGCAGCCGCAGACGGATCGACCGGTTCTAAACCTCTGATCGCGGCGTTGAAGTCACCGCCATCCAGGAGCTGTAACGCGGCCGCCTCGGTGTAGCCTGCAATCGGGTCGGCGAGGAGGGCCAACAGCGGGCTGGCACCCAACAGGACGGACGCGACCGGCGCATGTGCGAAGCGCCCGCCAGCAGTACCGGCCGGCGCCGGCGACCCCCGCCAGAACAGCGTCACCCCGGCTCGCGACAGTCCGACCACCACCAGCAGGCTGGAGCCGAGCACGACGATCCAGCTCAGTATCCAGCTTAGCATCCAGCCTGGATGCAATCCCGGCGCTTCCCCGCCCGCCGCATTCGCGCTCTGCAGAGCCTGCAGGATCATTGCCTTGCCGACGAATCCGCTCAACGGCGGCAGACCAGCAATAGCGACGGTACCGAGCAGGAACAGCGCCCCCAGCCAAGCGGCCGCCGGCGGCTGCTGACCCGGTCGCAGCCAGGAACCTCGCGGCCGGCCCTGGCTGATGACATCGATCAGCAGGAACAGCGCTGCGGTGACCAAGGTGGTGTGGATCAGGTAGTAAAGACCGGCGCCGATGCCTGCGGCGGTTCCAACGGCGACACCGGCCAACAGCGTCCCGACCGACACCAGGACCAGATACGCGGTCATGACACGCAGCTCGGCGGCGGCCACCACGCCAATGGCACCGGCCGCCATTGTCAGCAGCGCCCCCGTCGCGATGACCGTTTGGATGGGCAGCTCGGCCAAGGCTCCGCTGCCGTCCGTGGCACAGATCGGGATCACGGCGAACAGCCGTAACAGGGCGTAGACACCCACCTTGGTCATGATTGCGAACAGCGCCGCCACGGGCGCCAGTGCCGCGCTATAGGCCGGAACCAGCCAGGCGTGCAACGGCACCAGGGCGGCTTTGAGCGCGAAGGCGCTGGTCAGGAGCAGCAGACCGGCACCGGCCACGGGTGCCTGAGCGGGTGACAGGGCTCGCAGCCGCTCGCTCAGCTCCGCCAGGTTCAAGGTGCCGACCACAGCATAGAGCGACGCCACGCCGATCAGAAACAGGCTCGAGCCGATCATGTTGAGGACGACATAGTGCAACGCGGCACGGCTGCGCGCGGGGCCGCCGCCTTGGACCAAGAGCCCGTAGGAGGCGATCAATAAGACCTCGAAGAAGACGAACAGATTGAACAGGTCGGCGGTCAGAAAGGCGCCGGCCAGACCGAACAACTGCAGTTGGAACAAGGCATGAAAATGACGGCCGTCGCGGTCTGCGGCGTCGGGGCTCAGGCAGAGGTGCGCGATCACCGCCAACGCCAGGGCACTGGTGAGCGTCAGCATCAGTGCCGAGAGCCGGTCGGCGGCCAGCACGATGCCGTAAGGCATGGGCCAGTCGCCGATCAAAGTGGCCGCGATATGCCCCTGTGCGCTCAGCGTCAGCAGCCCGAGTGCCGCGCCAAATTGACCGACGGCGCCGATCAGGCCGAGCTTGCGCTGCTGGCGCAGTGGCATCACCGGGCGAGCGAACAGCCAGGCGCCGAGGCCGAGCGGCAGCGCGATGGGCAGGATCAGTAGCAGGCTCACTGCTGCCCCTCGTCGTGTTGAGATTCGCTGCGCTGGGCGTTGAAGCGCTGGGTGTCGAGCGGCAGGGCGTCAACACGTTCGGAGCCGAGGTCGGATAAGGCGCGCAGGACCAGCACCAGCACCAAGGCCGTCATCGCGAAGCCGATGACAATGGCGGTCAGCACCAACGCTTGCGGCAGTGGATCGGCCATCAGCTCGAGCGCCTTGCCCTGCTCCATGAATGATGCCTGCACGGGCGTGCCCCCAACCTGCAGACCGCCTGCCGCGAACACGAATAGGTTGGTCGCATAGGTCAGCAGCATCAGCCCGAGCGCCACCGAGAAGCCGCGCGCACGCAGTACCAGATAGGTCCCGCAGCCCATCAGCAGGCCGATACTGCCGGCGAAGAGCCACAGCATCAGCCGCTCCTCCGGTCAGTCTGCTCGGAATCATTGAGATCAGGGACGCCGACGTGATCATGATCAGCCACGTCGACGTGATCGAAGCCGGCCTCGCCGGCGCGATCGAGGCCAGGAGCGCCGACCCGGCCAAGCCCATCCAGCACCATCAGCAGCATGCCACTGACGATCATCATGACGCCGATGTCAAACAGCAGCGTGCTCGTCAACATCAGATCGCCAAGCAAGGGCAGGCTGCCGTGCCAGAGCGCACTGGTCAGGAAGGGGCGACCAACGATCAGCGCCGCGAGACCGGTGCCCAGCGCCAGCAGAAGACCGCCGCCGATCAGCGGGAGCGTGCTCAGTTGAAGCTGCCGCTCGCTCCAGGCGCGTCCGTTCGCGATCTGCTGCACGATCAACGCGATGCCGATAACGAGCCCGGCGACGAAGCCGCCGCCAGGCGCCTGGTGGCCGCGCAGGAGCAGAAAGGCCGCCAGCATCAGCGCCGCCGGCAGCACTGGTCCTGACACCACCGAGAGCATCAGCGGATGCGCTGGCTCCATCGTGCTGCGGCCGATGGCGCCGAACTGGCGCAGCCGCAGGCCATCGAGCAGTACCATCACCGTTGCTGCGGTAATGGTCAACACGGTGATCTCACCCAGGGTATCGAGGGCGCGAAAATCCACCAGGATTGCATTCACCGCATTAGCGGCGCCGGCGGCCGGCTCGGCGAGCCGCAGGTACCAGTCGCCGCTACCCGGGGTGTGATGCCGCAGCATGCTGGCGGCCAGCGCCGCGCTCGCGCATCCCACCACCGCCGAAAGGAGCAGGTCGCGCCTGCGCCGCCAGACAGCGACCGGCCGCGCGTGGCCGCGCGGCAGCAGCGTCAGCACCAGCAGTAACAGCAGCGTGGTGACCAGCTCCACCGCAAGCTGGGTCAGCGCGAGGTCCGGGGCCGAGAAATGCACGAAGGCAAGGCTGACGATTAAGCCGATCACGCCGGTCAGCACCACGGCCATCAGCCGATGAGCCCGCTGTCGCAGCAGCGTCAAGGTCGCTGCGGCTAGCACGAGGGCAGCGGCGATGCTGGTGATATCAAGTGGTATCGCGAGCGATTGAGTGTCTGCAGCAGCGCTAGGCGATGCGCCAGACGTCGCCGCTTGAGCGAGCGCAACTCCAGTCGGCGGTTGTGCGCTGAGCCAGCCCAGGAAGCCAAGGCCGACGCCGACCGAGAGCAGCCAGGCCGTCGACTGCCGCAGCGAGGCTGGCTGCAGCCAGCGGCGCCACCGGCGACTCTGTCCCACCATGCGTGCAATGAACTGCTGAAACCAGGTCTCGGCGCGCCGGGCTGGGAAGTTGCGCCGATGGGCGGCGAACAGGGGTGAGCGCCGCGCGTAGAGGAGCACGCCACCACCGAGTGCGACGCCGCTCATCAAGAAGGTCAGCGAGAACCCGTGCCAGATCGCGAGATGGAACTCAGGCACGGGTCCCAGGATGCCGCCAACGCCGAGGCGTAGCATCGGTTCGATGGTCTGTTGCGGAAGCACACCGATGACCACACACAGCGCCGTTAGCACCTCGACCGGCAGGCGCATCCAACCCGGTGGTTCATGGGGCGAATCGCGCAGCGCGGGATCGGCTGCTGGATAAGGGCCATTGAAGAAGGTACCGTGGATGAAGCGCAGCGAATAGGCGACCGAGAACACCCCGCCAAGGATGGCGGCCACTGGCAACAGCGCCCGCAGCAGCAGCGGCCACTCGGCCATGCGCACGGAATGCAGGGTTTCGGAGAAGAACATCTCCTTGCTCAGGAAACCGTTCAGCAGCGGCACCCCGGCCATGGCCGCTGCGGCGATCATCGCCAACCCAGCGGTGACGGGGAAATAGGGATAGAGGCCGCGCAATCGGCGCAGATCGCGGCTACCGGTTTCGTGATCGATGATGCCAGCGGCCATGAACAAGGACGCCTTGAAGACGGCGTGATTGATCAGATGGAACAGGCCGGCAACGGCACCGAGCGGGGTACCGAGCCCGAACAAGAAGGTGATCAGGCCCAAGTGGCTGATCGTCGAGTAGGCCAGTAACCCCTTCAGGTCGTGCTTGAACAGTGCGATATAGGCACCGAAGACGAAGGTCGCGAGGCCGAGGCCGCCCACCAACGGAAACCAGGGCGTGCTCTCGGCGAAGACTGGAAAAAATCGCGCCAGCAAGAAAACGCCGGCTTTGACCATGGTGGCCGAATGCAGATAAGCCGAGATCGGCGTCGGTGCGGCCATCGCCGCCGGCAGCCAGAAATGGAAGGGCACCTGCGCTGATTTGGTCGCGACGCCGAGCAGGATCAGCACCAGGATCGGCAGCAGGAGCGGGTCGGCGCGCACCTGCTCGCCGGCGGCGAGCACCTCGCTGATCGAAAAGCTGCCCACCACCGAGCCGAGCAGCAGAAAGCCGGCGAGCAACGCCAGGCCACCACTGGCGGTCACCAGCAGCGCGGTGCGGGCACCATGGCGCGCCTCGGCCGATGTGGGGTCGTAGCCGATCAGCAGGAATGACAGCAGGCTGGTCAGCTCCCAGAAGATCAGCAGCAATAACAGATTGTCGGCCGTGACCAGGCCGAGCATCGCGGCCTGGAACAACAGCATGAAGGTGAAGAAGCGCCCGCGTGGGGCGTCCGTGGGCATGTAGTAGCGCGCATAGAGGCTCACCAGCAGCCCAATGCCCGCCACCAGCAGCACCATCAGCAGTGCAAGACCGTCGAGCCGCAGCGCGAACTCCAGCCCCAGCGTCGGCAGCCAGGGTATTCCCACTCGCAAAACCTCGCCGGCGGCGACGCTCGAGAGGCTCAGCAGCGCCGCTGCAAGGGTGACAACGCCAGTGCCAACGGCGAGTATCGATGGGGCGCGCACCGCCACCCGCTGGACCGGGACCGCCAGCGCGGCCGCCAGCAGCGGCGCGGCGATGATGACCACCAGGTTCATGATCAGTGCACGGGCGGATCGGTGCGCGGAACCTGATCGATCGGAGCGACCGGTTCGTCCGGCTTGCGCGGGGGCGTCGCGTCCTCGGGAACCTCGGTGATCATCATGTCCTGGGTGTCGTAATCCTCGAGCGTGCGCACACGGACGGCGAGCTGCTCGCCATCCCAGCGCAACTCGTTGAAGCTTGGCGGGGTTGAGCGCAGGCGCCGCGATAAGGTGCCGGCACCGATCATGCGCACCGGACCCTGTGCCGTCTCCTGCGTGAGGTCGAAGGCGTCATGGACATGGCCCGAGAGCACCGCCAGCACATTCCGCTTGGCCAGCTCGGTCAATGCCTTCTGGCCGTCTCTGGTCAGCGCGGTGCCTTGCGTGCCCGCTTCGCGCAGGGGATGGTGGGCGGTTACCAGCGCGCGCGTCCCGTCGGGCAGCGCATCGAGCATGCTGAGGCAGCGCCCCAGCGCCGCCTCGGTCACCCAGCCTTTCGACCAGTTCAAGCGCGGCTGCCATCGGGCGACCGTCTTCAGCGGCACGATGGCAAGCCCGGGCAAGTCAATTTCCACCTCCACCTTGTCGGCGATGGCGCGTATCCGCCGGTAAGGATCGAAGAAGCGCTCGATCGGGTTGAAATACGGCAAGTCGTGATTGCCCACCTCGACCGTGATCGGGGCGTCCAGCGACTGGATCCAGGCGCAGGCTGCGTCGAATTCATGCTGCCTGGCGCGCATCGTCAGATCCCCCGTGATCGCCACGGCGTCGGGCCGCTGGTTGGCAATTGCTTGCCTCGCCCAATCGAGCGCGCGATGGTCCTCAAGCCCGAAATGGATGTCGCTCAGGTGAAAGAGCAAGTAAGGATCAATCATCGGTAAAACTCCCCGGGCTGGTATCGTGTCGGTCGTCCGGCAAATCAAGTACCAGTCGCACGGGAACCCTACCGCATGAGCAGCGATTTCGACTAGCTCAAGGCCCGCCACTTTTACGACAAGGCCGTCACCCTGCAACGAAAAGGTGGAGTAGGTTGCTTCAGCTCAGCTGGTGCCGCTCGCCATCATCCGCGAGCGACACCACCGCCGCTTGATGCGCTTGATCCCACCACCAGTCGGTTGATGGGAGGCCGTCGAGCAGGATCTGCTCGGGCCGTTCGACCAAATGTAGCCGCAGCACGAGTTGGCGCGGATGCGGCTGCCAGCCGCCCCGGCGCCGTCCGACCATGAGGATCGGCCCTGTGCCACCGAACCTCATCTCTAACGAGGTTTCCGCCTGCGTGTCATTGGCAATGTCCCCGCTATCGCCGGCGTCCTCGATCAGCGTCCAAGCGCCGCTTTGTCCCTGTCCGTCGCCTGGATAGGCGTCTAGGATTAGCTCGGTCAGCGGCTCGCGCGTCGATTGCCGTATCGGTCCGAGGGTCAAGCAACTGCCGCTGCGGACCAGGATCGGCATGCGGCCCGGCGGTGCCGGTAGCAGACAGCGTCGATGCATGGCATTGGCATCGACATCGGCAGCGCGCGCCGCAGGCACACCGCCGTCGATCCGGCTGCCGGTGTGGAAGTCGTACCAGGCGCCGGGCGGCAGGAGAACCTCACGCTCGCTGACGCCGGGCTCACAGACCGGTGCGATCATCAGCAGTGGACCGACCATCAGCTGGTCTTCGATCGCGTGCAGCTCGGTCTCCTGCGGGAAATCGTAGAGCAGCGGCCGCAGGATCGGCTCGCCGGTGCGATGGGCGCGGTGCGCCAGGGTGTAGAGATAGGGCAAGAACTGGTAACGGCGCTCGATCGCGGTTCGCGCGACGGCCTCGATCTCATCGCCGAATGCCCAGGGCTCTTGGGGCGGGCTGCCGTAGTAGGCATGTGCGCGCATGAACGGATAGAAGGCGCCCAGCTCGATCCAGCGGGCGAAGAGTTCGCCGTCGCAGGCGCCGTAGAAGCCGCCGATGTCGACGCCGACGTGCGGCGAGCCGCTCAGGCCCATGCTTGCGAGCTGCGGCAGGCTGGTGCGCAGATCCTCCCAACTGGAGGCGTTGTCGCCCATCCAGCTGACGGCCCAGCGTTGGGCGCCGATGCTGGCGGATCGCGTCAGGACCCAAGGTCGGCGTTGTGGACGGAGCCGCTGGAGCCCTTCATAGGTGGCCCGTGCCATCAGGGTTCCATAGAGATTGTGGGCCTCGGCGTGGCAGGTCTCGGCGTCGTCGCCCTGTCTGGCATCCAGTGGAATCGCCAGCGCGGTGGCGCCTGGCACCTCGAACGGACGATCGACGATGGCTGGCTCGTTCATGTCGCACCAGATACCGTCGACGCCGGCAGCGAGCAGACCGGCGTGCAGGTCGCCCCACCAGCGGCGCGTCGCCGTGCGGCAGACATCCGGAAACAGCGATGCGCCAGGCCACACATAACCGGTGAACAGGTCGCCACCCGGACGGCGGATGAAATGGTCGCCGCGCAGTCCGGTCTCTAAAACCGGGTAACTGGAGCCGATGCATTTCACCCCCGGGTCGATGATGGTGACCGCGTGGATATCCTGCTGATGCAGGGCCTCGACGGTGGCGCGCGGGTTCGGGAAGCGCTCGCGGTCCCAGCTGAAGACGCGAAAGTCATCCATGTAGTCGATGTCGAGATGGATGGCGTCGATCGGGATGCGCCGGCTGCGGAACTCATTGGCGATCGCGCGGATCTCGGCATCGCTGCGGTAGCCCCAGCGCGACTGGTGATAGCCGAGCGCCCAGAGCGGTGGCAAGGCTGGCCGACCGGTCAGCCTTGTGATCTGCTCGACGACGGCGGCCGGGGTGGGGCCGGCGAAGAGGTAATAGTCGAGTTCACCGCCCAGGCTGAACAGACCCAGCGCGTCGGGCCGCTCGGCACCGAGATCGAAGTGGCTGTACCCGCTCGAGCCGAGCATCAGACCCCAGGCATAGCCGGGCCGCAGCGCGAGCAGCACCGGTTGCGATTGGTATAGGCAACCGTCGACCACGCTCAATCCTGGCGAGTGGATGTCCGTGGTCCAATGCGCCAGCCGTTGGCCGCAGCGGTTGAGCGCGCCGAAGCGCTGGCCGCAGCCGAACAGGCCCTCCTGCAGGTCCAGTGCCTTCTGCAGCCAGAGGCCAGTGGTGGCGGGGCCGGTCGACCAGCCGCATTCGGGTTGTTGGCTCGTGGTCGCGGCGGTGGCTGGCGCGACGCTCGGGGTCGTGGCTGACGCGACGGTCGAGGCGACGGCTGGTGCGAGCGCTGGGGCCAGGGTAGAGATCTCGTGGCGCTCAACGTGACGCCAGTGCACCGGGGTGAGATCACTCGCATAGGCGGCACCGTCAGCGTTGCTGAGCGAAAGGGCGCCCGTGTCGAGATCGAGCCTGGCCCGCATCGCACCGGTCTCGAGATGCAGGGCATGCGCTCGCTCCTCAACCGAGAGTCGGCCGCCGCTGAGCGATCTGGTCTGGTCCTGCCAGCTGTGGCTTGGCGCAAGCCGGCCAGCGGGCGCAACCCGGATGCGCAGGATATCGTCCGTGACGGCATCGATGCGGGTCAGCGCCTGCGCGTGCTCGGCGATGATCGACCCTGGCCCCGCCTGCCACTGGCAGACGCGACCAGGTGTCAGCTCGGCATGGTCGGGCATCTCAGCGATCGGGCGTTAGGGCTGCATCGTTTTGCGGTGCTGCATTTGGGCGCTCTCGAACTCCTCCTTGTCGATCTGACCGTCGCCATTTTGATCGATTTCTTCAAAGGAGGGTGCGTTGGCGAGATTGCGCATCTGATAACCCTGCTGCGAGCGCTCCTTGATGCGCTCCGCCCGGCCTTGGGCGAATTCATCCTCGCTGAGCAGACCATCGCCATCGGCATCGAAGGACGCGAACGTCGGCATCTGTCCGCCCATCCGGCCCATGCCAGGCCCCATTCCCCTTCCTGGTCCCATACCGGCGCCCTGTCCGGCACCGCCCATGCCGCCAGCGCCCATCCCTGCGCCGGGACCCATGCCGCTGCGGCTGCCCATGCGTTGGGCTCGAAAGTCTGCGAACTCCTTGATGGTCAGCTGGCCATCGCCGTTCTGGTCGATGTCGCTGAACTCTGGCGCGTTGGTCATTCCACGCATCGGCGCGCCAGCCTCGGAGCGGGCTGCACGGCGCTCGGAGCGCGCCTGGTTGAATTCCTCCTCGGTCACGATGCCGTCATCGTTGCGGTCGAGTTCGGTGAATCTCATCGGATCGCGCATGCCGGCCCCCGGTGGTGCGCTGTCCTGGGCAAGCACTGGGGCGAGCGCGGACAGGCTCAGCGCCCAGGTCAAGGTTAATCTAAGTGCGGTAGCTGTGGTGAATCTCATGGCTATCTCCATCGTTGGTTGGGTTGAGGCTGACCGGCTGCGGTTGCAGCGCTGACATCTACAGTGTGAACCACTGCCGGACGTATTGTGTGCAGCAAGTTTGAAACCAATTCCGTGTTGCGGTTTCAATCCTTGCGAGAGGATTCGCTCCGGTCAATCGGCCTTCCGCTGATCACCGGCCTCGCTGCGCTCGAAGCGCTGCTCGAGCTTGGGGAGCTGTTGTTGGCTGGTAATCAGGATGACCTCGTCGCCCGGCTTGATCGCCTTGACCTCGTGCGGCAGATAGAACTGCTCGTTGCGGTAGAGGCAGACGACCTGAGTGCGGTCTGGTAGGTCGAACTCCTCGATCGGACCCTTCTCGGAATCGTCGGCGCTGAGGCTGAAGATCGCCGCGTCACTGCGGATCACCGACGACAGTTCCAGCGACTTGCCGCCGGAGAGCATCTGTTTTAGGTGCGTGGCGACTGCCCGGTTGGGCATGATGCTGTCCTCAAGCCCAAGCTCAGCGGCGATATGCTGGAACTGCGGGTCATTCACGCGCGGAACCACGCGAGCGAACCCGAGCGAGCGGCCGATCAGCCCAGCCAGGATATTGGTCTGGTCGCTCTCCATCAGACAGAAGAGCACATCGGTGTTCTCGGGCTCGGCGTCGCGCAGGACATCCGGCATGGTGCCGTCACCGTGCACGAATCCGGCGTCGAGCCGCTCGGACAGCGCGTCGATGCGGTCGCGGTCACGTTCGATGATGATCACCGCGTGACCGTCCTCGAGCAGCAGCTCGGCGGTGGACAAGGTCAGCGAATTGCTACCGACAAATGCGGCTCTCATAGCGGTGTCGCTCTGGTTAACCTAGAAACGGCAGTTGAATGGCCCCCAAGGCGCTTGACGTACTCGCGAGTGATAGCGGCTGGCAGCCACGGGTGAGTGTCAGGCGGATGCGGAATTCCGGCAACGCAAAAGTGATGCACGCTCTACCAAGCGGTCAATGGCCGTTTCTAGGGCTAAGGTTTGCGTTTGCGCGCGAGCCAGGTCGGCGGATAGAGCACCACCAGCAGCGCCAGGACCTCCACGCGTCCGAACAGCATATCGGCGCAGAGCACCAGTTTCAGCGCCGGGTGGAGTTCGGGGCTGGTCAGGCCCGCCGAGAGGCCCGCATTTGCGGTTGCCGAGACCACCTCGAACAGACTCGCGAGTGGCGGTTGCCCAAGCCCCAGGAAGGCCAGCCAGGAGGTCAGCAGCACCATCACCCAGAACGCCAGCAGCTGTAGCGTCGCAGTCACCATCGGCGGCTCGATGCGCGCACCGCCGACCTGCGCATCCAGCACTGCGCGCTCGGCGATCGCGGTGCGGCGCAATGCCAGCTGCACGAGCCGGATGATGATCAGCAGCCGGATCAGCTTGATCCCGCCAGCGGTCGACCCGGTACAGCCGCCGATGCTCATCGACGTCATCAGCACCACCTGCGCCGTCGCCGGCAGGTCCGCGACAACGACCGTACTGAAACCGGTATCGGTCTGCGCCGAGACGCCGAGCGTGAAACCCTGTGCCAGTGCCTGCGGCCACGGCAGGCCGCTGGTCAGTGATGCGATGGCACTGAGTAACAACGCAGTGATCAGGATCGCGCCAAATAATGCAATCAGCTCCGGCTCATGCTTGAGCGCGCTCAGGCCACGGTGAGGCAGTCTTGCATACAGAGGAAGACTTACCGCAGCGGCGACGCAGATCAGCGAGAGCGTCGCGATCGTGGCACCGGATAATCCGGCGAGACTCTGATCGGACGGCGCGAAGCCGCCGGTTGCGACAGCCGGGAGCGCGTACAGCAAGGCATCCACTGGCGCGAGACCGGTCATCCAGACGGCGGCGATCGCGATCACGGTCAGCGCGAGATAGACCGCCGAGACGCGGCGGGCATGGCCGCGGGCGCCGGCGTCGGTGAGCTGCTCACCAGTGGTTTCCAACAGCCGGCGTGCGCTGGCGTGATGACGCATGATCAGCGCGACGGCGAGCACGGCGATCCCGAGCCCGCCGTACCACTGCATCCAGGCGCGCAGGAAGAGGACTGCCGGGTCGGCCTCATCGAGACCGCGCAGCAGCGTCAGCCCGGTGGTGGTGATGCCGGACATCGCTTCGAACAAGGCGTCGATCCTGCCGAGGCCAGCCGCCGTCAAGGGCCAGACCATGGCCAGGGCCGCGAACAGGAACGCCAGCCCGGTGACCGCGAGCGCCTCGTTCCATTGGATATCGCTGTGCTCAGAGCGAACCGGCCGCAGTCGCGAGATCGGCCAGCCGACGAGGAGCAGCACGGCGGCGGTTATCGCAAGCCGCAAGGCCAATTCGTTGCTCGCCTGGCTCCAGGCCGCGAACGCGGGGGGGACGCAGAGCGCCGCGAGGACGAGGAGCAGGCGTCCCAAGGTCCCCAGCACGACTTGCAGCCGGGCGGCCCGCATCAAGGTGTTCGCGGCGCGTTCGGTCATGGCGCCTCGGCGTTCGGGCGATGCCACGTCTTCCCGGTCGACAGACACTTGGACTGATTGAGCACCGCGCCGCTCGGGGTCGCATGGCAACCGCGTGAGTGCGTCGGGGTCAGGGGCCTCATCTGAGTTCATCCTGCCTGCCGGCCATCGGAAAGGCGACGATACCCGATGCCGGCGCTGCAGGCGATGGCTGGGCTGCCGTCAGCCCTCGCAAATCGGTGCAAAGCAACCAGATGGACAGCAAATGCCCCAGTCATCCCGCTGCGTACAGGAGACGAGACCGGCGTTGGCCAAAGACGCAGGCCAAAGACACTGGCCGAGATCCTAGCCGAGCGGTATCGCAGTCGAACTCACTGAAAGACTTGCAACAACCCGCGCGTCGAATTGGCCCAGCGTATGCTAATCCCAACATATGCTCATCCCGTTGTGACGAGCGCAAGACGCCTTGCACATTGAGACGCTTGCTGCTGCCAACCATGGACCTGTTCGAGGAGAACTCAAGCTTATGACCACGCGGTCCATCTACACCACTACGCCTGGGAAGGTCGCATCGTTGGACCTCGACCCGAGTCACGAACGCCTGACCGAGTTGGAGCGCCGCTCTTTGCTCGCCGAGCAGGCGCGTGAACAGGCCCATAGCCTGCGCTCGCCGCTGAGCGTGATCGAATTGGTCTCGGAGACGCTGCAGCTTGAACTCGGAGAGGACCAGAGTCGTGCAGAGCGAATACAACGGGTGCTCGATGCGGTCTCGACCCTGTCGATGAATTTGACCCAGAATGTCCGTTCCAATCGCTTCGCCGATGGACCCAAGCGCCCGGTCGATGCGGCCAGGGTCGCCGCAGAGGTCGTCTTGGCGTTCGGAGGCCGAGTTGCGGCTGGGACTTCGATGCCGCTGGAGGACGCCCTGGGTGAGGATGCACCGATGGTGCTGACCGACGAGCAGGGTTTACAGGCGGCCTTGGTGCATCTGTTGCGCCTCATCGGCATCGGCCATGCTTGTAACGGGGTGTGCGCGCAGCAGCCGTTGCTCAGGGTCGAGCAGGACCAGTACGCCCAGCGGCTGCGGTTGTGCTTGATGAGCGAAGGCAAGAAGCCTGAAGGCCCGATCCCAACTGAGCGGGCAGACTACCGCCTGATGCTCAAAGCGGTCGAGCGCGTCGTGCGCGAGAGCGACGGTGTACTCGTGCTCGGCGAGGATCACGCGACCCTCGAGCTGCCACTGGCACAGGACTGACGCCGTGAGTAGTTCCCGATCGTCGTGCTCTTGCAAGGCGCGCTTGCTAATCAGGTGTGGCTAAGCAGTGACTTTGATGAATCATAGCCTCGGTGCGAGGATAGGATCAAAGTCGTTTCAGCTCTGGTTGAGGGTTAAGGTCATGTCGCTCGCCTGATCTCGAAGCTGTCGCTGGTCGTGGATAGGGTCGCTCTGACGACGTCTCCAACGCAAGCTTTCTGCCGCTATTCAGATGAGATGGCCCGTTACCCGGTCAAGCGCGCCACCACCGTACTGACCTGATCCACCCGCTTGGTCGGATCAGCCATCTCCATGCTGAACCGCAGCGCGCCGGCGGCCTGATCGAGCTTG
>NZ_JCAQIA010000050.1:0-20039 GCF_059621085.1 Halochromatium sp. NSM3
AAACTCTTGGCGCAAGCGGCAGCCCGTTCTCGACGGTCACCTTAAAAGGGCTGATACTCATCATCAAAAAGAAGAGACTAGATTGGGTTGATTCTGCGGTTTCTGGCTGTACCCCCCGCGTTGCCGAAGAGGAGGATGCAAAACGGCAACGCAGTTGCTCGATTCAGAGCGTTGCACATCTGACAATAGCGGAGAAAATCCCTGGCTGCGGAGACCATCACGCACCGTTGCATCGCAAAACGTGCCGAAATCGATGATCTTTCACTGTCGCGGACGATGACGGATTGCGTGGATGCTAGCAAGGTCTTCAGCCCCAGGCAGCCCGCTAAAGCATTTCTGACCCTGAACAGCCTTTAGGCCAAGCCCGGTATTGAGCACCGGCGGCGCTTCCTGAGTACTGAAGACAGCACGCTGGGCGTGGGAGCTATCCCGCCCAGCACTGATCTCCACAACCAGGATGCCGTAACGATGCCCCACACCCCCTCTCTCCTACGCCGCCCCGAAGTTGAACGCCGCATTGGCCGCTCCCGCGCCAGTGTCTATGCCGATATCGCCGCCGGTGTGCTGCCACGCCCGGTCAAGATCGGCCGGCGCGCCGTCGCTTGGCCCAGCCATGAGATCGACGCCGTTATCAGCGCCCTCACGGCCGGCGCGACATCCGAAGAAATGCATGCCCTCGTCAACCAACTGCACGCCGCGCGTGGTCAGTGACGGAGGTGGTTGCTATGACAAAGCCAGCCAGCAACGCTCAGTCGTCGTTCAACATCCCCTGGATAGGGATCGATCGCAGCCCCGATGTGGACCATGGCCACGCCTGGTCAGGTACCAACGGGGTGACACCATGACGGCCTGCCAAGGCTCCGCTCGCACGGACGCGACGGCGTCTGAACAAGCCGCATCGGTCGTAGACGACCAAAGGTCCGCATTTTTCCGTGCTACCGGTGCTAACGGTGCTACTGCATTGAATCTGCGAAAGATTCCGAGTGCTACCGCGGGAGCACCTGAGAGACGGCTGGTGCTACCTAACCCTGAGGACAGCGCTCGCTCCGATGCCGATGAGCAGGCGCACCGCCTTATCGCCAGCGCACCGCCGAGCCTCGATGTCTGTCCCTGTTGGCGGGTCTACCTCAAGTCCTGGCACGACGGTAAACGCCTGCACCGCGCCGGGGTCTGGTATCACGCCGTACGAGAGGGCAAGGACGGTCAGCGCAGTCGATCCGATGACTGGATCTGCAGTCCGCTGACCGTCGAGGCCATCTCGGTTGATGCGCGTGGTGAGGCCTTCGGGCGCCTGTTGCGCTTCCCGGATGTCCTGGGGCAGGTTCGTGAGTGGATCATGCCGATGCCGCTCTTGCGTGGCGAAGGCCTGGAACTGCGCGGCGCCTTATTGGCCAGAGGCCTGCTGTTTGAGCCCACGCAGCGCCAACGTCTGGTGCAGTACTTGATGCACCAGGTGCCCAAGCGCCAGATCCTGCAGGTACCGACCCTGGGCTGGCACGAGGGGCGCTTCGTCTTGCCGGACACCGTGATCGGTGGCGGCGAGATCCGCTTCGAGTCCGAGGCCACGCAACCGCTCGACTACGCCCAATCCGGGACCCTGGCGCAGTGGCGCGAGCAGGTCGCCGCTGCGGCGGTTGGTAACTTGGTGCTGCTGTTAGCGATCTCGGCCGCGTTTGCCGGACCACTGCTGGCTCTGATCCAGGCCGATCACGCCGGTCTGCATCTCTATGGCGATAGCAGCGGCGGCAAGAGCACTGCCCTCCGCACGGCCGTTTCGGTCTGGGGCAGTCCGGCCATGCTACGCAGTTGGCAGGCCACCGCAAACGGCATGGAGGCCGCAGCGGCCGAGTCCAACGATACCCTGCTTGCCCTGGATGAACTGGGCCAGGCCGACGGACGTGATGTGGGCGCGGTGATCTATCAGTTGGCCAATGGTCGCGGTAAAGGACGCGCCAACGTTCAGGGCGGCACCCGACGACGCGCACACTGGCGCACCGTGATCCTCTCCAGTGGCGAGCGCACCGTCAACGCCCACATGCAGGCCGATGGCGGACGCTATCAGGCGGGTCAGGCGGTGCGTTTGATCAATTTGCCGGCCGGTGAGCGCACCTATGGGGCCTTTGATCAGATCCACGGTGCCGCAGACGGTGCTGCCTTTGCGGATGCCCTGAGTGCCGCGACTCAGCGTGTGCACGGCACGGCCGGACGCGCCTTTTTACACTGGCTGGTCGGTCAGCAGCAGGATCAGACCCTGTCCAGGGCCGTGCTGCATCTGATGGAGGGCATGTCGGTCACCCATGGACAGGCTGCGCGGGTTGCCAAGCAGCTGGCCCTGATCGGCACCGCCGGTGAGTTGGCGACGGCGGCAGGCATCACCGGCTGGCCTGCGGGCATCGCGGCTGACGCGGTGCTGGATGCCTACCATCTCTGGCAGACTGAGCAGGGCAGCGGGCAGACCGAGGATCGGCAGATCCTGGAGTCGGTGCGCAGCTTCATCGAGCGCCATGGTGAGAGCCGCTTCGCACCGCGCCATGCGATCTCAGCACACCCGATCCGCGAGCGCGCCGGTTACACCGAGGAGGACCCAACCACTGGGCAGGTGACCTATCTCTTTCTGGCCAGCGGCCTGCGCGAGGCCCTGAGTGGGCAGGATCTGAAGCGCGGCTTGATCGCCTTGGCCAGGGCCGGCTGGCTAATCAAGGGCAGCGGCGACAAGCATCGGCTGCAGCGCAAGATCCAGGGTAAGAATACCAATGTCTACGCGGTGTCGTTACCGGATGACGCGCTCGATGACGCAGAAGCGGGCCAAGCATGACAGCCGGTCCGATTGCATTGGCTGACAGTCGATGCGAATCTACGCCAAGCCGCTAGACTAGACGACCTTCTAAAGGCATTGCGGGTTTGCCGCATCGCGGAAACGCTTGCATAGGCGCTTGTCTGCAGCTAAACCGTCCGTTTTAGGTGGTGGATGCCGCACTGGCGGCTTAGGCTTGTTCTGGCTCCAAGGTTCACGCCATGCGCGGAACCTGCAATGCCGATGGTCGCACCACGATCGAGCGTTATCCAATAGGAGATCAGGCTTGAGCGAAGCAGGACGCTACAAGGCCAATTTCAGCAAAGGCGGGCTGATGTTGCCCGAGAGTCGGATCATCGCCACGCTGTTGTTGGAAGGCGTTGATGCCGAGCGCTGGGAACGCGCGATCACTGTCGACAATGTCCTCGCCAAGCGCTCGCCCTCAACCGCCCGAACCAAAGCCACGCTGATTCGGGCACGGCTGCGCACCCTGCCGGCTTCGATCTGGGGGTTGATCCGCGACGGCAGCCGCCCGGTGGCCACACACGCCGTGCTGGCCGCCACGGTCACCTACTCACCGCTGTTCGGCGACTTCCTTGATCTGGTCGTCCACGATCTTTATCGCCGTTTCGAGCCCAGCCTCAAGCCCGCGCATTGGGAGCAGTACCTCGCCGACTGCAAGACCCGCGATCCGCAGATGCCGGCGTGGAGCGAGTCGACGCGCACCACGCTGCGTACCCGCGCCTTCGGCATGCTGCGCGAGGCCGGTTATCTTTCTGCTGACCGCGCCTGCAGCCTGCAACCCTTGCCGATCGCCCCGGAGGTCATTCAGGCCTTGCGCGAGGCCGAGCAATGGTATGCACTGCGCTGCATCCAGCTCACCGATAGGGACACCACCGCATGAGCAGCGATTTCGACCAGCGCCTGAACCAGATCCTCGGCCGCATTACTGCCGATGACGTTCTCAAAGGCCGCGGCCTCGGCAACGAGATCCCGTTCTACGCCTTCGACTACCCGCCCGAGCAAGAGCTGGCGGTGCGCGAACATATCGCCTTCCTGCTTGCGCAGGTCCCCAAGCAGCGTCCTGAACTGCGCATCGCGCATGTCAATCTGTTCTCCCTGATCATCGACACCCTCAAGGCGCGCGGTTTCTACCACAAGGCCCTGGCCAAACAGCGTCAGCAAGGTGATCAGGCGCTGCTCAAGGCTCTGGCCGCGCCGCTCGATGCCGGCAAGCTCGCCGCCGCGCTGATCGATCAGACCGAGCCCGCCACCCAGGACGTCGTGCTGGTCTCCGGCATCGGCAGTGCCTACCCGCTGCTGCGGACCCACAATCTGCTCAACAACCTGCATGCCGGTATGGGCAGCACCCCGCTCGTACTGTTCTACCCAGGCACCTACGATGGGCAGTCGCTGCGGCTGTTCGGTGTGCTTCAAGACAAGCCCTACTACCGCGCTTTCAGGTTAGTGGATAGTGGGGGAAGAAGTGGATAGTGGATAGTGGCAGGACAGCGCAATTTGGCGAACAACACCCATACAACAGTCCAGGCTCTCTATCCACTATCCACTTCTTCAAAAATGCTCATCAAGGACCTCTTCACCAAACCCGTCGATCGCCCCATCAACGGCGTCATCAAGGCCGATCAGGACGATGCTGCCTCGGTCTGGCAGGAGCTGGAGGAGTACGTCATCACCAAGGAGCTGGATGCCCACTTCCGGCGCTTCTTCGACAGTTTCCTCAAGGCCCTCGACAACCATGGTGATCCGCACATTCTCGGCCTGATCGGGGTCTGGATCTCCGGCTTCTTCGGCTCGGGTAAGTCGCATTTCCTGAAGATCCTCTCCTACCTGCTCGAGAACCGGGAGATCAGCTACCAGGGCCAGACGCGGCGTGCGATCGACTTCTTCGACGGCAAGATCCAGGACGCGATGCTGGCCGGCGACATCAAGCGCGCGCTCAGCACCGACACCGACGTCATCCTGTTCAACATCGACAGCAAGGCCGACTCTAGCAGCGGGCGCGACGCGATCCTTCGCGTCTTCCTGAAGGTCTTCAACGAGAAGCTCGGCTACAGCGGCGACTACCCGCACCTGGCCGACATCGAGCGCCGGCTCGATCAGCAGGGCCAGCTCGACGCCTTCAAGGCCGCCTTCCATGCCGTCGCCGGCGTCGACTGGGAGGCCGAGCGCGATGGTTACAGCTTCTATCAGGACGAGATCGTCCAGGCGCTGTCGGACGCGCTAGGCAAGAGCCCCGAGGGTGCGCGGTCCTGGCTAGAACGCTCTGAGGCCGACTTCGATTCGTTGCTCACCGTCGAGAACTTCGCCGGCTGGGTGCGCGAGTATCTGGACAACCCCATCCCTGGGCGCAGCGGCCCATCGAGCTTAGGCCGCCGCATCGTCTTCCTGGTCGACGAGATCGGCCAGTTCATCGGCCAGGACACGCACCTGATGCTGAGCCTGCAGACCATCACCGAGAACCTCGGTACTGCCTGCGGTGGCCGCGCCTGGGTGGTGGTGACCTCGCAGGAAGACATCGATGCCATCCTCGGCGAGGTGCGCGCCTCTAAGGCCAACGACTTCTCCAAGATCCAGGGCCGCTTCAAGACCCGGCTCTCGCTCTCCAGCGGCAACGTCGACGAGGTGATCCAGAAGCGCCTGCTGGCCAAGACCGAGCCCGCCCGCACGGCGCTGACCCAGGTCTATGCCGACAGCGCCGACATCCTCAAGCACCAGCTCAGCTTCAGCAATGTCGGCATGACCTTCAAGCCGTTCGCCGATGCGCCGGACTTCGCCGCCGTCTACCCGTTCGCGCCCTACCAGTTCCAACTGGTGCAGAAGGTGTTCGAGGCCATCCGCCGCCACGGCGTCACCGGCCTGCACCTGGCCCGCGGCGAGCGCTCGATGCTCGATGCCTTCCAGTCCGCTGCCACCCAGCTCGGCGATAACGAGGTCGGCGTGCTAGTGCCGCTGTACCGCTTCTATCCGGCCATCGAGAGCTTCCTCGAAGGCGTGGTCAAGTCCACCATCGACAATGCCCAACGCAACGACAAGCTCGATCCGTTCGACAGCCTGGTCCTCAAGACCCTGTTTCTGATCCGCTACGTCGATGAGATCCGCGGCAACGTCGACAACCTGGTGACCCTGTTCGTCGACCGCATCGATGCCGACCGCCTCGCGCTGCGTCAGCAGATCGAGGCCAGCCTGCAGCGCCTGGAGCGCGAGACCCTGATCGGGCGTAACGGCGAGGACTTCTTCTTCCTCACCAACGAGGAGCGCGACATCAGCCGGGAGATCAAGGACGTCGATCTCAGCTCCGCCGAGGAGACCAAGCGGCTCGCCGAGCTGCTGTTCGAGGACGTGCTCAAGGGCCTGCGCAAGCACCGCTTCCCGGACAACCACAAGGACTTCGGCCTGACCCGGCTGTGCGATCTGCACCCGCACGGGCACCGCACCGACGGCGATCTGGTGATCTCGGTCATCACCCCCTTGGCCGACGACTACGGCCTCTACGACGAGGCCCGCTGCATCCTCAACAGCAGCGCCGAGGACGGAGCCTTGATCCTCAAGCTCGCCGACGACAAGACCCTGGCGCGCGAGATCCGCACCCTGATCCAGACCGACAAGTACGTCGGGCGCAAGAACGACGGCACCGCCTCCACCACCACGCTGCGCATCCTGCGCGAGCGCCAGGAGGAGAACCGCGAGCGCCGCGCCCGGCTACTGCGCCTGCTCGACCAACTCTGCCAGGAGGCCAGCCTCTACGCCGCCGGTCAGCCGGTGCCGACCAAGGCCAGCAGCGCCGCCGCCGCCATCGCCGACGGGCTCAACTACCTGGTGCGCAACAGCTTCAACAAGCTCGGCTACCTGAACCGGCTCTCCGCCAACCCCCAGGCCGAGATCAAGGCCGTGCTCAGCGCCACCGATGTCGACGACCTCGGGTTTTCACTGGAGGCCGGACAGGGCAATCAACAAGCGATCACTGCGCTGACCCAGGCCATCGAGTTGAGGGCCAACGCCAACCGCCAGATCATCCTCGAGGCCTTGGTGCAGGACCCGTTCGGCCGGCGTCCCTATGGCTGGCCGGAATGGGAGGTCATCCTGCTGATCGCCCGCCTGCTGCGCCGTGGTGACATCAGCCTGGTGCTCGATGGCGATACGCTCGGCATCGAGAAGGCCTACGACGCGCTGATCTCACCGAGCAAGTGGCGCAAGGTCAGCCTGGTCAAACGCAAGAGCGTCGACAGCGGCCAGCTGCAGCAAGCGCGCCAACTCTGCAAGGACCTGTTCAGCACGCTCGCCCCGGATGGCGAAGAGGCACTGGACGCCTTCCTACGCGCGCAGCTCGCGGGCTGGATGAGCGATCTCAACGAGTATCAGACCCTGGCCAGCACCGGCAACTATCCCGGCAAGGAGACCATCGCCGACGCCATCGGTCTGATCAAGCCGCTCGCGGCCGAGCAGGAGACCGTGGCGCTGATCGAGCGGTTCCTGGCCGGTAAGAACGACCTGCTCGACCTCGCCGACGACATCCACGAGCTGCGCAACTTCTACAGCCATCAACGTCCGGCCTGGGACAAGCTGCGCAAGGCCGAGACCCGCTTCCAGCCCAATCGCAGCTGGCTGGAGCAAGACGTCAGCGCAGCCAAAGCGCTGACGCGCGTGCAGGAGATCCTCGCCGCGCCGTCACCCTACGGCCTGGTCAAAGAGGCCGAGGGTCTGATCCAGGCTATCGAACAGACGGACAATGCCCTGATCACCGAGCATCGGGCCAAGGTTCTGCCCGAGGTTGACAGGCAGATCGGCAAGGTGCAGATCGAGCTGGACGCCGCCCAGGCCGATCACGATCTGCGCAACCAGTGCCTATACCCGCTGCAGCAGCTCAAGAAGCAGGTCGAGGCCCAGACCAGTCTGGCGCATATTGATCAAGCTGGCAGTCGGGCGGTGGAGCTGGCCGATCAGGCTTTTGCCAAGCTCGAGGAGGCGGTCAAGCCGCCACCCAAGCCGCCTGGCGGTGGCAACATCAACGACGTCACCCCGCCGACCAAGCCTTACGTCAAGCCGCGCCGGGTGATCAAGCCGTCCGCGCTCGCGCCCGACGGCTACCTGGAGACCAAGGCCGATATCGACGCCTACCTCGACACGCTGCGCGGGGCGCTGGAAAAGGTGGTCGCCGCCGGTGATCGCATCGAGATCCGGTAAGTGCTAGATTTTACAGAACAGCGATCGATCGACATCGACTAGGAAAATCTCATGGCCTCCGTCACCCTCTCCAGCAAGTTCCAGTTTTCCATCCCCAAGGCCGTCAGAGAAGAACTGCATCTCAAGGCTGGGCAGCGCTTTGCGGTCATCACCAAGGGCGACATCATCTCCCTGGTGCCCATCCCCGAGTTGGCCGAGCTGCGCGGGATTGCCAAGGGGGCGGATACCAGCGACTACCGGGATCGGACCGATCGTCTGGAGCGCTACAAATAGATGGTGCTGGTCGATACCTGCGGATGGATCGAGTGGCTGGCAGACGGCCCGCTCGTTGATCGCTTCCTGCCGTATCTCGAAGCGCCCGAGACCCTCGTCGTCCCCACGATCGTTCAGTTCGAGTTGTACAAGTGGCTGGATCGCAACCAAGGCGAGCAAGCCGCGATGAAGGCGATCGCCCGCACCACGCGCTCCCTCGTCGTCGACCTTGATACGTCGGTCGCGCTGCTCGCGGCAGAACTGAGCCGCGATCATCGGCTTTCGGTTGCCGACGCCGTGATCTATGCCATTACCCAGAAGTGTCGCGCCGAGCTGGTGACCTCTGACGACCACTTCGACGGCCTGCCCGGCGTGACCTATTTTCCGAAGAAGGACCACTGACCCCATGCAAACCAACACGCTCAAGACCTACGCCCCCAAGGCCCGCCGCGACTTCATCGCCGCCGTCACCCGCCGCGCCGGGCTGTTCGGGCTCAGCGCCGCTGGCATCGCCGAGGCGCGTGAGGAGGGCGAGCTGCTGGTCATCGACGGCCAACCGCATCCGCGCCGCATCGCCCGGCAGCGCGCGCGGCTCGCCGAGCGCATCCGCGCGCAGGGCTTCGAGCCGGTGATGGAGGCCGCCGCCTACACCTGGTTCAACCGCCTGATCGCCATCCGCTACATGGAGCTGCACGGCTTCCTCGATCACAGCTACCGTGTGCTCAGCCATCCCGCCGCCGCAGGCACGACCGGCGCACCGCCGGAGATCCTGGAGCAGGCCCAGCACGTCGAGCTGCCCGGACTCGATCGCGAGCGCGTCATCGCGCTGAAGATGGACGGCACCCAGGACGAGACCCTGTATCGCGAGCTGCTGCTGGCCCAATGCCGCGCGCTGCACCAGGCCATGCCCTTCCTGTTCGAGCCGGTCGACGACGAGACCGAGCTGCTGCTGCCCGACCGCCTGCTGCAAACCGACTCCCTGATCCGCGAGCTGGTCAGCGCCATCCCCGAGGACGACTGGCAGGAGATCGAGATCATCGGCTGGTTGTACCAGTTCTACATCTCGGAGAAGAAGGACCAGGTCATCGGCAAGGTGGTCAAGAGCGAGGACATCCCCGCCGCCACCCAGCTCTTCACCCCCAACTGGATCGTCAAATACATGGTCCAGAACAGCCTCGGCGCGCAGTGGCTGGCGACCTATCCCGACTCGCCGCTCAAGGCGCAGATGGCGTACTACATCGAGCCCGCCGAGCAGACCCCGGAGGTGCAGGCCCAGCTCGACGCCATCACCCCCGACAGCCTCGACCCCGAGGCCCTGACCCTGATGGACCCCGCCTGCGGCTCCGGCCACATCCTGGTCGAGGCCTATGAGCTGTTCAAGGCGATCTACCTGGAGCGCGGCTATCGGCTGCGGGATATTCCGAAGCTGATTTTGGAGAAGAACCTGTTCGGGCTGGACATCGACCCGCGCGCGGCGCAGTTGGCTGGGTTCGCGTTGATGATGAAGGCAAGGGAGGATGATCGGCGGGTGTTGGGGCGGGGGGTTGGGTTGAATGTGATGGCGTTGGAGGAGTCAGGGGAGTTAAGAAGTGAAGAAGTAAAGAAGTTGGGAAGTGAAGAAGGGATTGCGGAGGCTGTGGATGAGTTGGTGGAGTTGTTTCGGCGTGCTCGGACTTTTGGGTCTTTGATTCAGGTGCCGGAGGGATTGGCGGCAAAGTTGCCGGAGTTGCGGCTGCTCTGTGAGCGGGAGACGGGAGATTTTTTCTTGGCCGACGGGCTGCAGCAGTTGCAGGTCCTGGTGCGGCAAGCGGAGTTGTTAACGGTTCGATATGACGCAGTCTTGGCGAATCCGCCGTATATGGGTGGCAGCTATCAGACACCAGTCTTGAAGACATTTGTGATTCAAGTCTACGAGGTCGGCAAGGCTGACCTTTACGCTGCGTTCGTCCTCCGAAACATTCAACTTGCAAAAGAGAGCGGCCACGTCGGGATGATCACAATTCCAAACTGGATGTTCATCTCATCATTCGAGCAGTTTCGAATCGCGCTGCTCGGGAGTGCACCCATCTTGACTTTAGCCCACAACGGAAGGGGCGTTTGGGGCTCGGATTTCGGTAGCTGTTCCTTCGTCCTGAAACGAACTTCCGTCCAAGACCTTATTGGGCAATTTTTGCGGCTGTTTTCTAAGCCAGGAAGTGTCGCGAGCAACGAAGAACTCAAAGTGCGATTCCATGCGAATTATCGCTTTAGTTCCGCCAACTCTGAATTTTCGCGAATTCCCGGCAACCAGATCGCCTACTGGGTTGGCCATAATACGGCACGTGCTTTCGAAAAATTTCCATCGATTAATGCATGTTCCGAGCCGCGTAAGGGACTAGTAACTGCAAGGAACGACGTTTACGTGCGGGAATGGAGTGAGATCACTCATTCAGATATTGGCTTCGGTCATCAAACACGCGACGAGGCTCAACAATCTGGGCGAAAATGGTTCCCTTATCTAAAAGGGGGGCAGTTCCGAAAGTGGTACGGAAACATCGATCACGTTGTAGATTGGGAGAATGATGGTCTTCGACTTCGGACAACCCAGCATCCCACTGAGAATAGAATATGGGCTACAAACTTTAATCTGGAGTACATATTTCGGCCGACTGTTACGTGGTCTGATGTTACTTCGCTAAATACCTTCGGAGCACGATACTGCGGCCCAGGCTTTATAATAAGTGCTGTCGGATGTGGGATATACTCTGATGAACTAGACTTGAAACGTTTGACAGCCCTCCTTTGTGCAAAGCCAACAACCGCATGGCTTGGTGTAATCAACCCAACGGTGCACGCTAATCCCGGCGATCTCGGTGTGTTGCCAGTTTGTACAGTGGGTGATGGCCCTTGGCCTTATCATGAGAAGCCAGAGTTAATAGCCAAGTGCATAGAGGTTGCGACTACGGATTGGGATGCATCCGAACGCTCCTGGGACTTCCAATCCTTACCAGTTCTCACGATTTCCTCCGATCCCACCGACAGCCTTGAATCCAGTTACACCGGCTGGATCGCGAAGAACCGCCAAACCATCACCGAAATGAAACGGCTCGAAGAGGAAAACAACCGCCTCTTCATCGACGCCTACGGCCTGCAAGACGAACTCACCCCCGAAGTCCCCATCGACCAGATCACCCTGACGGTCAACCCCGCCTACCGCTACGGCAAGAAGCTCTCGGATGACGACTGGTCCGTCGAGCACGGCTTCCCCGAGGAACTGGAGACCCGCTTCCGCGAGGACAGCATGCAGGAGCTGGTCTCCTACGCCATCGGCTGCATCATGGGCCGCTACAGCCTCGACGAACCGGGGCTGATCTACGCCCACATCGGCAACCAGGGCTTCGACCCCAGCCGCTACGCGAGCTTCCCGGCCGATGACGACGGCATCCTGCCGATCACCGATACCGACTGGTTCGAGGACGACGCCGCGAATCGGGTGGTGGAGTTTGTTGATGTGGTGTGGGGGGGAAGAGGTGAAGAAGTTAAGAAGTTAAGAAGTGAAGAAGCAGATGACCCAACCGCCGCCCCTCTTACTTCTTCACTTCCCAACTTCCGCACTTCTTCACTTCTTGACCAAAATCTCGCCTTCCTAGCCAGCAACCTCAACCCCAAAAAAACCGAAACCCCCCGCGACACCCTCCGCCGCTACCTGGCCGATAAGTTCTTCAAGGACCACCTGCAAACCTATAAGAAGCGCCCGATCTACTGGTGCTTCTCCAGCGGCAAGCGGAAGGCCTTCCAGTGCTTGGTCTACCTGCACCGCTACCACGAGGGCACCCTGGCGCGGATGCGCATGGAATACGTGGTGCCGCTGCAAAGCAAGATGGCCGCGCGCATCGACAGCCTCGCCGACGACATAGAGGCCGCCAGCAGCGGAGCCCAGGCCAAGCGCCTGCAGAAGGAGCGCGACAAGCTCGGCAAGCAGCTCGACGAGCTGCGCCGCTTCGACGAGCAACTGCGCCACTACGCCGACCAGCGCATCGCCCTCGACCTCGACGACGGGGTGAAGGTCAACTACGGCAAGTTCGGTGACCTGCTGGCCGAGGTGAAGGCCGTCACCGGCAAGAGCGCCGATTAGTCGCCCCCAAACACTCTTGAAAGGGACCCACTCGCCATGTCTATCGCAGAGATCATCTACGCCCATAGCCGCCGGCTTCCCGAACAGGCGGCCCGCGAGGCACTCAGCTATATCGAGTTTCTGGAGCAACGGTATGCTGTTCCGTCGCCCGCCGATGTCGAAGAGGATGATACCGAGGCATTTCTTGCAGCGGTCGCGGGTGGACTGAGCGAGGACTTTCCCGACGACATCAGCAACGCGGACCTGGGCGAGGACAGCCCGCGCCTGGATCTCGACTGATGGCCTATCTGCTCGATACCAATGCGGCGATTGCATTGATGAAGCACCATCCCGCCGTGCAGTCCCATGTTCGCCGAGTCGGACGGCAACAGTTGCGGATCTGCGCCACGGTCGAATCCGAGTTGTGGTTCGGCGTAGCCAAGAGCACGCGGGTCACCGAGAATTCCGAACGTTTGTTACGACTGCTCGACTGGCTGCCGAGTCTGCCCTTCAGCGGCGAAGCGACCCGTCGATTTGGCGAGATTCGCGTCTATCTCAATCGTCAGGGCACGCCAATTGGCCCCTATGATTTGCAGATCGCGGCCATCGCGCTCGCCGCAGAGCTGACCCTGGTGACGAATAACACCTCGGAGTTTGAGCGAGTGCCAGGCCTGCGCTGCGAGGATTGGATGCGCATGAAGTAACTGAGCCGCTACAGAGCCAAGATGGCCGCGTGCATTGCGCTCGACCTCGACGACGGGGTGAAGGTCAACTATGGCAAGTTCGGTGATCTGCTCGCCGAAGTAAAGGCGGTGACCGGTCAGAAGAGCGACTGATGCAAACGCGGAGACCTTAACCATGACGCTCGCTGAACAGATCGACGAGAAGGTGCGGACACTGCCAGACGAGTTAGCCCGCGAGGTGCTGGACTTCGTCGACTTCATTGAAGCCAAGTACGCCGTTAGGTCAGCGTCCGAGCAGGACTTGCAGCAGGCACAGGCATCGGCGATGTCTCACGTCTGGGGCAACCCAACGGATGACGAGGCCTGGAATCACCTGTAGCCCCGGCGATACAGAGACCGGCCCATTTCCGCCCAAAACGCCCACGGAGATCCTTCAATGAATGCAGTACTGCCGCTTCCCGATGACCTTGACATCAGCCCATCTGATCTGGCTCTGACGCTCGCGGCTCGGTTGTATGAGCAGGGCCGCTTGTCGGCGGGACAGGCCGCGCAGTTGGCGGGGCTCTCGAAACGAGGGTTTATCGAGCTGCTGGGCCGCCAGGATGTCACGCTCTTTAACTACCCGGCGGAAGACTTGGCCCAGGATGTTGAGCGTGCCTGAGACCATCTGCAATACCAGCCCCTTGATCGCGTTGGATAATATCGGCTTGCTGGCATTCAAACGCAAAAGATACCTGGAATGATGAAAAATTCCAATCGCTTAACAGCCTACGCGGTCTGTATCAACAACGCCGACTATCCCGCCTCTCTCGAACGCCACAAAATTTATCGCGTCCTCCCAGACGAAGACGCGGCAGCGGATGGCGATTTGCGAATCATCAATGAAAGCGGCGAAGATTACCTCTACTCCGCGAATCGCTTTGTTCCGATTCAACTTCCATCCGCGGTGGAAAAATCGTTTGAAATGGCCGCGTAAACTGTGGCAGGACGGAGCGGATCTGCTGGCTGAGGTGAAGACGGTCACCGGCAAGAAGGGCGACTGAACGCACAACAAACCTCTCAACGACCGAGCATCAATCCCATGCATCCCATCCGCATCATCTACGACGACACGCCGGATTCGATCCCGGTGCCTGAAGCACTTCGCCACCAAAAGACCGAAATCATCCTGTGGCCCCTTGAGGACAAGGGATCAGCAGTGGAGCGAAGCGCCAAAGCCGGGCGACGCGAACGCAAGCCAGGCAGTGCGCGTGGCAAGCTCACGATGATTGCGGAAGACGATGAGCATCTGGACGATTTCAAGGACTACATGCCGTGAGGCTTTTGCTGGATACACATGCCTTCCTGTGGTTCATCCTTGATGATCCGAAGCTCTCGGATTTGATCCCTACGGCGTGACGCGTCTCTGGTAACGAAGATGTGCAACGGCTTCCTATCGCCTACCGACGTCGAGCAGGACGACACCGAGGCGTTTCTGTTTACAGCTTGAGGAGCATGACCATGCACTACAGAGAACGCATCACGCTTGAGGCCGGCAAACGCGGCGGAAAGCCCTGCGTGCGGGGTCTGCGCATCACCGTCTACGATGTGCTGGATCAGCTGGCCGCGGGCCTTACGGCGGATGAGATCATCGAAGACTTTCCGGAGCTGGAACCTGACGACATCCGCGCCTGCTTGCAGTTTGCTGCCGATCGGGAGCGCCATCTCGGTGGATTGCGCTGTGCATGAAATTGTTGCTTGACGAGAATCTGTCCCGCCGGCTGGTCCCGTTCCTTCAGGACGCGTTTCCCGGCAGCTCGCAGGTTGTGCTCGAAGGGTTGGAGCGCGCCAGTGATCAGGCCGTGTGGGGGCATGCCAAGACGCATGGATTCGTGATCGTCACCAAGGACTCGGACTTCCATGAGCTGAGCTTGCTGTTGGGTGCGCCGCCTCGCGTTGTTTGGGTGCAGCTCGGTAATGGCTCGCGCTCACGGGTGCTCCAGCTCCTGTTGGAGAACGCCGGCGAGATTGAGCGGCGGCTGCAAGACGCCGACACGACCTGCCTGGTCATTAGCTGATCCCCCGAATCCAAGTCAGCATGGATACCCAACGCATCACCGACGCCCTAAACGAGCGCTTCCACCAAGACGGCCACCGCCTGGTGTTCTGGCATGACCCGGATCGGGAGTTTGAGGAGAGTCTCGCCGACCTGGAGCTGAAAGAGGTCTCGGTGCTGCGCCTCGACGCCCTGCCTGCACTGGAGTTGAAGGTCCGCCTGGAGCTGGACGACCCAACCGGCCGCTATCTGCTCTACGCCCCGTTCGCGCCACCGCCTCCGGACCAGGACTGGCTGCTCGACATCCGCCTCTACAGCGGCAGCTTCAGCGCCGATCGCGCCTCGATGCTGCTGACGGACCTGGGGCTGACCACGCAGTCGCTGCGCGCGCATCTGGCCGAGCGGGCCAGATTCTTCGCCAGCCGCGAGCGCCTGGAACGGCTGAAGCGGCTGGCCAGCCCCGATGACGATGCGGCCGACCTGGACCGAAAGCTGATCGCCGTGCTGATCAAGGCCGATCACCCCGAGTTCTTCACGCTGCTAATCACGCTACTGGACGGGATACCGGACGGCCAGCTCGACACCGCGCCCCCGGTCTGGCCCGATCTCGCCAAGTACGACGTCGAGGCGGCCTTCTGGGACCTGGTCGAGACCCACTTCGGCTGGCGCGACCCGACGCCAACGCTGAAGGGCCTGCTGATCCGGCTGATGGTCTCCGACTTGGCCAACGCCCTCGGCAGCGCCTTGCCCGCCGGCCTCGCGCACCTGGTGCTGCCCCAACGCGGGATGGCCAACGCCGTAGTCTGCCTAGCGCAGTGGCGCGACAGCAGCGCCCGCAGCCCGTCCTACGAGCGCCTGTCCGCCGCCGTCGCCGAGACGATCAAGCTCGATCAGCAGCTCAGCGGCCTGGGGCTGGACGCCCTGCAGGAGGCCAAGACCTTCCTGCGCGTTGAGCAGGCCATCGCCGGGCGGCTGCGCGACCGGGTGCTGGACAGCGCCGATACCATCGACGCCGAGGCCATCCGTGCCGTCGTCGCCGGTCGGCAGGATGGCTACTGGGCCGCGACCACGCTCGCCGATACTGAGGCCGCTCCGCGCCAGGCTCTGCATGCCGTTTACCAGGCCCTGGAGACCGCCGCCGACCTCTTCGCGCTGCACAACGCCGAAGCGCTGCGCCCGGAACCCGCTGATGCCCCGGCGCTGTTCACGGCCTACACCGAGCGCCTGTACCGCTTCGATCAGCACTACCGGCACTTCTGCGAATGCGCCGATGCCGCCGAGGCTCGCGGCTGGGACATCCTGAAAGCCCTGCGTGAGCGGGTCGAGCAGACCTACGGTACCGGCTTCATCGCCGAGCTAGCGCTGCGCTGGAACAAGCACCTGGCCAACGGCCTGCTGCAGCACTGGCGGCTGCCAGAGGTGCCCAACCAACAACACTTCTTCGAGCGTGAGGTCGCACCGATCCTGGCCAAGGGGCCGGAGCGGCGGGTGTTCGTGATCATCAGCGACGCCTTCCGCTACGAGGCCGCCCAGGAATTGACCGCGCGGCTCAATGGCCGCTACCGCTTTGATGCCAAGCTCGGCGTGCAGCTCGGTGTGCTGCCGTCCTACACCGGGCTCGGTATGGCCGCGCTGTTGCCCCACAAGCAGCTCGACTACGACGCCAACGGCAGCCCGCGCGTCGATGGCCAGCCCTGCAGCTCGCTGGAGCAGCGCGCCAAGGTGTTGGCCAACGTCGAGGGCATCGCGGTCAAGGCCGAGACCTTCATGGCGATGAAAAAGGACGAAGGCCGCGCCTTCATCAAGCCGCATCGGGTGGTCTACATCTACCACGACCGCATCGATGCCATCGGCGACAAGCTCGTCACCGAGGCCGAGACCTTCCATGCCGTGCGCCAGACCATCGACGAGCTGGCGGATCTGACCGCCAAGATCGTCAACAGCCTCAACGGCACTCAGGTGCTGATCACCGCCGATCATGGCTTCCTGTTCCAAGAGCGTCCGCTGGACGAGACCGACAAGAACAAGCTGAAGGAAAAGCCACCTGGCACGGTGCTGGCGAAGAAGCGGTATCTGATCGGGTACAACCTGCCGGAGAGCGACCAGGCCTTTCACGGCTCGACGGCGGTCACTGCCGGCGCGGGCGGGGGCAACTTCGGCGGCCCCAGCGCTGGCACAGGCGGCGCGATGGAGTTCTGGGTCCCCAAGGGAGCCAACCGCTTCCACTTCGTCGGCGGCGCGCGCTTCGTCCATGGTGGCGCAATGCCGCAGGAGATCGCGGTGCCGGTGGTCCGCGTCCAGCACCTCAGAGGCAGCGACAAGGCCGCCAAGACCCAGGTGCGCACCGTCGGCGTCAGCGTGCTCGGCAACAACTTCAAGGTCACCACCAACCGCCATCGCTTCCAGCTGATCCAGACCGAGCCGGTCGGCGGGCGGGTCAAGCCCGCTACGCTCAAGATCGCGCTCTACGACGGCGAGGAGCCGGTATCCAACATCGAGACCCTGACCTTCGACAGCACCTCCAAGGACATGAACCACTGGAAGAAGACCGTCAGCCTGACGCTTGAAGGCCGCCGCTTCGACAGCAAGCGGGTCTATCAGCTGCGCTTGCGCGATGCCGAGACAGGAGTCGAGGAAGCCCGGTTCGACGTCACCATCGATCTCCTCTTCGACAATGACTTCTGAGCCCATCATCCCGGACGACTCCGCGCCGGTCGCAGCTAGTGTGGATGCCGATCATCCGACCACTGCAGTGGAGGTTGCCGGGCAGGCTGCGCCAAGCGCCGATGTGGATGCGCTGCTCAACCAGCACTTCGCCGGCAAGGTGGTCCGCAAAGACCTCACCAAGCGCATCAAGGAAGGCGCGAACGTGCCGGTCTATGTGCTCGAGTATCTGCTCGGCATGTACTGCGCCTCTGACGACGAGGAGACCATCCGCGACGGGCTGGAGACGGTGAAGACCATCCTGGCCGAGAACTATGTGCGCCCGGACGAGGCGGAGAAGATCAAGTCCAAGGTCAAGGAGCGCGGCAGCTTCAAGGTGATCGACAAGGTGACGGTGCGCCTGAACGAGCGCCGCGATGTCTATGAGGCGCTGCTCTCGAACCTGGGCGTGAAGGATGCCGAGATCAGCGGGCGCTTCGTCAAGGACTTCGAGAAGCTGCTGGTCGGTGGGATCTGGTGCATCGTCACGCTGCACTACTTCCATGAGGAGGGGGCGAAGGGCTCGCCGTTCAGCATCGGTGAGCTGAAGCCGATCCAGATGCCGAACTTGGACCTGGAGCAGCTGTTCGCGGGCCGGCGCGGCTTCGATGAGGCGCAGTGGATCGATGTGCTCTGCCGCTCCACAGGCATGGAGCCGGCGAATCTGGAGGAGCGGGTGAAATGGCATCTGTTGGCGCGGATGGTCCCATTCGTCGAGACCAATTACAACGCCTGCGAGCTGGGGCCGCGCGGGACCGGCAAGAGCCATATCTACAAGGAGATCAGCCCGAATAGCATCCTGATCTCCGGCGGGCAGACGACGGTGGCCAACCTGTTCTACAACATGGCGCGGCGCACCGTCGGCTTGGTCGGGCTCTGGGATCTGGTGGCCTTCGATGAGGTGGCCGGCATCGCCTTTAAGGACAAGGATGGGGTGCAGATCATGAAGGACTACATGGCCTCGGGGTCGTTCGCCCGCGGGCGCGAGTCGATCCAGGCATCGGCGAGCATGATGTTCGTCGGCAATATCAATCAGCCGGTCGATACCCTGGTGAAGACCAGCCATCTGCTTGCGCCCTTTCCGGAGTCGATGATCGACTCGGCCTTCTTCGACCGCTTCCATGCCTACATCCCGGGCTGGGAGGTGCCGAAGATGCGCCCGGAATTCTTCACCAACCGCTATGGACTGATCACCGACTATCTGGCCGAGTTCATGCGCGAGATGCGCAAGCGCAACTGCTCGGACGCCATCGACCGCTGGTTCACCCTCGGCAAGGACCTGAATCAGCGCGACAGCATCGCGGTGCGGCGCACGGTGTCCGGGCTGCTGAAGCTGCTGTATCCGGCCGGCGATTACGACAAGGAGGCGGTGCGTCGGGTGCTGATCTATGCGATGGAGGCGCGCCGGCGGATCAAGGAGCAGCTGAAGAAGATCGGCGGCATGGAGTTCTACGATGTGCATTTCTCCTTCATCGATCAGGAGACGCGCGAGGAGACCTTCGTCAGCGTGCCGGAGCAGGGCGGAGACAGCCTGATCCCGGAAGGACCGCTGAACCCCGGCGTGCTGCACACCATCTGCATGGGCAGCAGTGGGCACCTCGGGCTGTATCGGCTGGAGACCCAGACGACGGCCGGCAACGGCAAGTTCACCGCCTCCGGACTGGGCAGCAGCAGCGCGGCGAAGGAGGCCGGAAGGATCGCTTACGACTACTTCAAGGCCAATGTCGGGCGAGTCAGCGGCCTGGTGAAGGCGGGCGATCACGACTTTCATCTGCATACGGTGGAACTGCATAACACCGGACCGGCCAAGGCGATGACCCTGGCCAGCTTCGTTGCGCTGTGCTCCGGCGCGCTGCGCAAGCCGTTGCAGCCGCAGCTCGCGATCCTGGGCGATATGAGCCTTGGTGGCAGTGTGATCCCGGTCGAGAACCTGGCCGAGTGCCTGCAGGTGGCGTTTGATTCCGGGGCCAAGCGCATCCTGCTGCCGATGGCCAGCGTCGGCGATATCCCGAGTATTCCCGGCGAGCTGTTCGCCAAGTTCCAGACCGCGTTCTATGCCGATCCGGTGGATGCGGCGTTTAAGGCGGTGGGGGTGGAGTAGGTTGGTTGGCCCAACTTGCCATAGCAGAGAATGCCGAGGGTCCGTCCGGCCAGTTCGCGAATGGGATCGTTCATCAGGCAGGTGGTTCTGGGCTACTGGTGGACTATACCGCCGATCGCAGGCATCGCGAAACGTGCCGAAATCGATGATCTTTCACTGTCGCGGGCGAAGCCGGA